>DASSPH010000047.1 GCA_035699745.1 Vicinamibacterales bacterium | reverse complement strand
CGGTCGGTCGGCGAGCTGCTCGAGAACCAGTTCCGCATCGGCCTGGTCCGCATGGAGCGCGCCATCAAGGAAAAGATGTCGGTCTACCAGGAAATGGCGACCGCCATGCCGCACGACCTGATCAACGCCAAGCCGGTCATGGCGGCGATTCGCGAGTTCTTCGGGTCGTCGCAGCTGTCGCAGTTCATGGACCAGACCAACCCGCTGTCGGAAGTGACCCACAAGCGGCGGCTCTCCGCGCTCGGCCCCGGCGGTCTGTCGCGCGAGCGCGCCGGGTTCGAGGTCCGCGACGTCCACCCGACGCACTACGGGCGGATCTGCCCGATCGAGACGCCGGAAGGCCCGAACATCGGCCTGATCTCGTCGCTGTCGTGCTACGCCCGGATCAACGAGTTCGGCTTCATCGAGTCCCCCTACCGCAAGGTCAAGGACGGCCGCGTCGTCGACTACGTGATCATCACCAACGCCGGCGGCAACACCAAGTACAAGGTCGGCGACATCGTCGAGGCGAGCGACGTCGGCGCCGACAAGGACAAGGCCGGCGAGACCGGCACCGGCGGCCGCCGCCGCCGCGGCCTCGAGTACGAGCCCTACTCCTACTACCTCTCGGCGTGGGAAGAGGACCAGTACATCATCGCGCAGGCCAACGCGCAGGTCGACGAGCGGGGACGCTTCGTCCAGGAGCGCGTCAACGCGCGCCAGGCCGGCAACTTCATCCTGCCGACCCGCGACAAGGTCGACTTCATCGACGTCTCGCCGAAGCAGCTCGTCTCGGTCGCCGCGTCGCTGGTGCCGTTCCTCGAGAACGACGACGCCAACCGCGCGCTGATGGGATCGAACATGCAGCGCCAGGCGGTGCCGCTGCTCCGCGCCCGGGCGCCCTACGTCGGCACCGGCATGGAGTACATCACCGCGCGCGACTCGGGCGCCTGCATCGTGGCGCGCCGCTCGGGCACCGTCGACTACGTCGACTCGCAGCGCATCGTCGTCCGCGTCGAAGGGGAGTCGGAATCGATGTCGCGCGAAATGGGCGCCGACATCTACCCGATGACCAAGTTCAAGCGGTCGAACCAGAACACCTGCATCAACCAGAAGCCGATCGTCCGGGTGGGCCAGAAGGTCCACAAGGGGCAGATCCTCGCCGACGGTCCGTGCACGGAGCTGGGCGAGCTGGCGCTCGGGCGCAACGTGCTGGTCGCGTTCATGCCGTGGCGCGGCTACAACTTCGAGGACGCGATCCTCATCTCCGAGCGCATGGTGAAGGACGACGCCTACACGTCGATCCACATCGAAGAGTTCGAGATCGAGGCGCGCGACACCAAGCTCGGTCCGGAGGAAATCACCCGCGACATCCCGAACGTCGGCGAGGGCTATCTCGCCGATCTCGACGAGAGCGGCATCATCCGGATCGGCGCCTCGGTCAAGCCCGGCGACATCCTGGTCGGCAAGGTCACGCCGAAGGGGGAGACCCAGCTGACGCCGGAAGAGAAGCTGCTCCGCGCGATCTTCGGCGAGAAGGCCGGCGACGTGCGCGACGCCTCGCTCGTCTGCCCCCCGGGCATCGAAGGGATCATCGTCGGCGTCAAGATCTTCTCGCGCAAGGGCATCGAGAAGGACGACCGCGCCAAGGCGATCGAGAACGACGAGCTGGAGATGATGGAGAAGAACCTGCAGGACGAGATCCGCATCCTTCACGACGAAGTGAAGAAGCGCGTGATCGCGATGCTGCAGGGGCAGGAATCGCGCGCCGATCTCTACGACGAGCACGGCCGCGAGCGGCTGCTGAAGAAGGGCACGCCGCTGACCGCGGAGGTGCTGCAGAGCCTGCCCTACGAAGCCATCGTGCGGCTGAAGGTGAACGCCGACGATCCGCGGCTCGAGGAAGACCTCCGCGAGCTGGAGGAGCGCACCGAGCGCCAGGTCGAAGTGATCCGCAACCAGTTCGAGGAGAAGAAAGAGAAGGTCCGCCGCGGCGACGAGCTGCCTCCCGGCGTCAT
The DNA here is from genome assembly GCA_035699745.1 of Vicinamibacterales bacterium. Taxonomy (NCBI): domain Bacteria; kingdom Pseudomonadati; phylum Acidobacteriota; class Vicinamibacteria; order Vicinamibacterales; species Vicinamibacterales bacterium. The sequence goes on along the minus strand of DASSPH010000047.1, from coordinate 165,499 downwards.
CAAGCTGGTCAAGGTCTACGTCGCGATGAAGCGCAAGCTGTCGGTCGGCGACAAGATGGCCGGCCGCCACGGCAACAAGGGGGTCATCGCGCGCATCCTGCCGGAAGAGGACATGCCGTACCTGCCCGACGGCAGCCCGGTGGAGATCGTCCTCAACCCGCTCGGCGTGCCGTCGCGGATGAACGTCGGCCAGATCCTCGAGACCCATCTCGGCTGGGCGGCGCACGCGCTCGGCCTCTACTTCGCGACGCCGGTGTTCGACGGCGCGCGCGAGAGCGAGATCAAGGACTGGCTGGAGCAGGCGGGGCTGCCCAAGAGCGGCAAGACGCGGCTCTACGACGGCATGACCGGCATGGAGTTCGAGCAGGACGTCACCGTCGGCTACATCTACATGCTGAAGCTGTCGCACCTGGTCGACGACAAGATCCACGCGCGCTCGATCGGTCCGTACTCGCTGATCACCCAGCAGCCGCTGGGCGGCAAGGCGCAGTTCGGCGGCCAGCGCTTCGGCGAAATGGAGGTCTGGGCGCTCGAGGCCTATGGCGCGGCGCACATCCTCCAGGAGCTGCTGACCGCGAAGTCCGACGACGTGACCGGCCGCGCCAAGATCTACGAGGCGATCGTCAAGGGCGACGCGTCGTTCCAGCCCGGGCTGCCGGAGTCGTTCAACGTCCTCATCCGCGAGCTCCAGGCGCTGTGTCTGGACGTCGAGCTGATGAAGACCAAGAAGAAGCTGGTGGAACCGGAAGTTCCGGCCACGGACGAAGGCGTCCCCGTTCTGGCGGAGAGCTAAAACTACATGAGACCATCATTCGATACCCGCGGATCGCTGACGACGGACTTCGATGCCATCCGGATCAGCCTTGCCTCCCCGGACAAGATTCTGTCCTGGTCGCACGGCGAGGTGACCAAGCCGGAGACCATCAACTACCGCACCTTCAAGCCGGAGCGCGACGGGCTCTTCTGCGCGAAGATCTTCGGCCCGGTCACCGACTGGGAGTGCCTGTGCGGCAAGTACAAGCGGATGAAGCACCGCGGCGTCATCTGCGACAAGTGCGGCGTTGAAGTCACCCAGGCCAAGGTGCGCCGCGAGCGTCTCGGCCACATCACCCTGGCCACGCCGGTCAGCCACGTGTGGTTCTTCAAGGGGCTGCCCAGCCGCATCGGGCACCTGCTCGACATCTCGCTGCGCGATCTCGAGCGCATCCTCTACTTCGAGGCCTACGTCGTCATCGAGCCGGGCGACACCGATCTCAAGCCGAACCAGCTGCTGAACGAGGATCAGTACCGCAAGGCGCGCGAGGACTACGGCCAGAAGTTCCGCGCCCAGATGGGCGCCGAGGCGATCAAGGAGCTGCTCAAGCGCGTCAACGTCGAGCGCATGGCGACGGAGCTGCGCGACAAGATGCGCGCCGAGAGCTCGGTGCAGAAGAAGCTGAAGTTCGCCAAGCGGCTGAAGGTGGTCGACTCGTTCCGCAAGTCCACCAACAAGCCGGAGTGGATGATCCTCGACGTCATCCCGGTGATTCCGCCGGAGCTGCGCCCGCTCGTTCCGCTCGACGGCGGGCGGTTCGCGACCTCGGACCTGAACGATCTCTACCGCCGCGTCATCAACCGCAACAACCGGTTGAAGAAGCTGATGGAGCTCAAGGCGCCCGACGTCATCATCCGCAACGAGAAGCGGATGCTGCAGGAGGCGGTGGACGCGCTGTTCGACAACGGCCGCCGCGGCCGCGTGCTGCGCGGCGCCAACAACCGGCCGCTCAAGTCGCTGAGCGACACGCTCAAGGGCAAGCAGGGGCGCTTCCGCCAGAACCTGCTCGGCAAGCGCGTCGACTACTCGGGGCGCTCGGTCATCGTCGTCGGGCCCGAGCTGAAGCTGCACCAGTGCGGGCTGCCGAAGAAGATGGCGCTCGAGCTGTTCAAGCCGTTCATCTACAACAAGCTCGAGGAGCGCGGGCTCGTCGCCACCATCAAGCAGGCGAAGGAGATGGTCGAGCAGCAGCGGCCGGAGGTGTGGGACATCCTCGAGGAGGTCATCCGCGAGCATCCCGTGCTGCTGAACCGCGCGCCGACGCTGCATCGTCTCGGCATCCAGGCGTTCGAGCCGGTGCTGGTCGAGGGCAAGGCGATCCGCATCCATCCGCTCGTCTGCACCGCCTTCAACGCCGACTTCGACGGCGACCAGATGGCGGTGCACATCCCGCTGGCGCCGGAAGCGCAGATCGAGGCATCGGTGCTGATGATGTCCTCGAACAACATCCTGTCCCCGGCCAGCGGCCAGCCGATCGCGATCCCGTCGCAGGACGTCGTGCTCGGCTGCTACTACCTGACCAAGTCGAAGCCCGGCGCCAAGGGCGAAGGGCGCGCCTTCGGCAACTTCGAGGACGTGGTGCTGGCGCTGGAAGCGGGCGAGCTCGAGACGCTGACGCCGATCCGCGTGCGGATCAGCGGCGAGCTGATCGATCTCACCGTGGCGCGCGACGACCAGGGGGTCCAGTACGCCGAAGTGCAGGACGTCCGCAACAAGGTGATCAACACCACCGTCGGCCGCGTCATCCTCAACAGCGCGCTGCCCAAGGGGATGCCGTTCGTCAACGGCCTGCTGAAGAAGAAGGGGCTGCAGCAGCTGGTGCAGTACTGCTACCTGCGCTACGGCCTCGAGAAGACCGTCGAGATGCTCGACTCGCTCAAGACGCTCGGCTTCACCTACGCGACGCGCTCGGGGCTGTCGATCGGCATCGACGACCTGGTCATCCCGTCGCAGAAGCCGGCGCTGGTCGAATCGGCCCGCGACGAGGTGATCAAGGTCGAAGGGCAGTATCTCGAAGGGGCGATCACCAACGGCGAGCGCTACAACAAGGTCATCGCCGTGTGGTCGGAAGTCACCGAGAAGATCGCCGACGCGATGTTCGGCGAGATGGAGGAGCTCGACCAGTCGGGGCGCAATTTCAACCCCGTCTACATCATGGCCGACTCGGGCGCGCGAGGCTCGAAGCAGCAGATCCGCCAGCTGGCGGGGATGCGCGGTCTGATGGCCAAGCCGTCGGGCGAGATCATCGAGACGCCGATCACCTCGAACTTCCGTGAGGGGCTGACGGTGCTCCAGTACTTCATCTCGACCCACGGCGCGCGCAAGGGCCTCGCCGACACCGCGCTCAAGACCGCCGACTCGGGCTACCTCACCCGCCGTCTGGTCGACGTGGCGCAGGACGTCATCATCCACGAGCTCGATTGCGGGACGATGGACGGCATCGACGCGCGGGCGATCGTCGAGTCGGGGGAGATCATCGAGCCGCTGCGCGAGCGCATCATCGGCCGGGTCACGCTCGAGAAGATCGTCGACCCGTTCACCGGCGAGGTCATCGTCAACACCAACGAGGAGCTCGACGAAGAGAAGGCGACGGCGATCCAGGAAGCGGGCATCGAGAAGGTGCGCATCCGCTCGGTGCTCACCTGCGCCAGCCGCCGCGGCTGCTGCGCCAAGTGCTACGGCCGCGACCTGGCGACCGGCAAGCTGGTCGAGCTCGGCCTGGCGGTCGGGGTCATCGCCGCGCAGTCGATCGGCGAGCCCGGCACGCAGCTGACGATGCGCACGTTCCACATCGGCGGCACGGCGTCGCGGGTCAGCGAGCAGTCGACGCTCGACGCCAAGCACGCCGGCGTCGTCCGCTACCAGGGGCTGCAGGTCGTCGAGACCAGGCCGCAGGGCGGCGCGGCGGACGCCAAGGGCGAGCTCGTCGTCATGAACCGCACCGGATCGATCGTCGTCCAGGACAACAAGGGACGCGATCGCGAGCGCTATCCGATCGTCTACGGCGCGCGCCTCAAGGTGCGCGACAGCCAGTCGGTCGAGCAGGGGCAGATTCTCGTCGAGTGGGACCCGTACACGTTCTCGATCCTCACCGAGGAAGCGGGCACGGTGAAGTACAAGGACCTCATCTCGGACGTCACCTTCCACGAGGAAGTGGACGAAGTCACCGGCCTGTCGCGGAAGATCGTCGTCGACAGCCCGGACGAGAAGAAGCAGCCGACGATGGAGATCCGCGACAAGGGCGGGAAGGTGACGCGCAAGTACCACATGCCGTCGCACGCCCACCTGATGGTGGAGGACGGCGACACCGTCCACGCCGGGCAGGTGCTGGCGAAGATCCCGCGCGAGTCGACCAAGACCAAGGACATCACCGGCGGTCTGCCGCGCGTCGTCGAGCTGTTCGAGGCGCGGAAGCCGCGCGAGACCGCGGTCATCTCCGAGATCGACGGCGTCGTCCGCCACGGCGGCATCGTCAAGGGTCTGCGCAAGATCATCATCGTTCCCGACGAGGGCGGCGGCGAGCCGCGCGAGTACTCGCTGCCGCGCGGCGTGCACGTCAACGTCCAGGAAGGGGACCGCGTCCGCGCCGGCGAGCCGCTGATGGACGGGCCGAGCAACCCGCACGACATCCTCTCGGTGCTCGGTGAGAAGGCGCTGCACTCCTACCTGGTGAACGAAATCCAGGAGGTCTACCGCCTGCAGGGCGTCAACATCAACGACAAGCACATCGAGGTCATCGTCCGCCAGATGATGCGGTGGGTGAAGATCGAGGATGTCGGCGACACCGAGTTCCTGATCGAGGAGCAGGTCGATCGCTTCCGGTTCATGGAAGAGAACGAGCGGGTGATCGCGGCGGGCGGACGTCCGGCGCAGGGCCGGCCGCTGCTGCTCGGGATCACCAAGGCGTCGCTCTCGACCGACTCGTTCATCTCGGCGGCGTCGTTCCAGGAAACGACGCGGGTGCTCACCGAAGCGTCGATCTCGGGCAAGGTGGATCACCTCCGCGGCCTGAAGGAGAACGTGACGATGGGCCGGCTGATCCCGGCCGGGACGGGCTTCGAGTTCTACCGGAACGTGCGGATCCCGGCGGACGAGCCGCCACCGCCGCCGCCGCCGTCGCCGGAGGAGCTGGAGCTGGAACGGGAGATGGAATACTTCGTCGAGCCGGAGGAGGCGTTCACGCGCGACGAGATCGAGTAATTGGCGATTGGCGATTGCAGATTGCCGATCGACAATTGTCGATTGGTGATTGGCGATCGACGGATCGTTGATTGACGCGTGGCTTCCGCTTCGGGCGGAAGGATTTGGGGCGGCGATTCTTCGGAGTCGCCGCCCTTTTTGTTTGCACTCGCCGCGTCGCCAGGCAAGCTTAGGCGAGATTTCGCGCCCTTCGTTCGTGACTACTCATGGGCGGTCGTCTGAGCGCACTGCCGGAATCTCGACGAAGGTCGGCTGCATCGATCTGGTTGCGCGAGAGACTTCACCCGGGGCATGTAGCATAAACACTGACGCGGCTCGGTAACGGTTGTGCTAGGATCCGCGCACTTCCAACTCACAAGGCGTTTCAGATGCGCCATGGCAAGACGATGCTAGCGGTTGCGTGCGCGAGCCTATTCTCCAAGTACGGATGGTCGGCTCCGTCAGTTGGCTTAAGAGGGATTCGGTGATGCCGGTCGAGGGGCACTCCGTTACATAGGACACCCATGGCCTACGTGAAGTTCGAAAGAGTTCCTTTGAGGAATAACTCACAATACACAGAACGATGGGTACAAGACCGAATTGCTGACGACCCATCGCTGCTCGGACTCGGCGATGTGATTCTGAAGGATAAGGAACGAATTCAACCGCGAGCAGGACGCCTAGATCTCCTCCTCCAGGCAGTCGAGACAAATAGGCGATTCGAGGTCGAGATTCAGTTAGGCGCGACGGACGAGTCTCACATCATTCGCACAATCGAGTACTGGGATATTGAACGAAAGAGATATCCACAGTACGAACATTCGGCAGTGATAGTCGCGGAAGAGATAACCGCTCGATTCCTGAATGTCATTACCTTGTTTAATGGGCAGATCCCGTTAATCGCTCTTCAGCTGAGCGCATTTAGGAACGGTGATTCCATCGGTTTGGTCTTTACACGAGTCGTCGATCAGCTGAATTTTGGACTCGTCGAGGAAGACGAGGAAACGCACGAGGTAACGGACCGGAACTACTGGGAGACTCGCGGCTCGCAAAGAACTGTCGCAATGGCGGACGCACTGCTGCAACTCATTAGGAAGTTCGAACCTGGACTGGAGCTGAAATACAACAAGTTTTATATCGGACTCGCCAAGAACGGGGAGCCAAACAACTTCGTCGTCTTTCGGCCTGCAAAGACGTTTATTCGTTTTGAACCACGGCTGGAGCGATCGGACGCAATGCAGCAACAGCTCGAGAGCGCTGGCCTCGACGTGATGGACTATGACGAGCGGTGGGGACGCTATCGGATTCGGCTTACGCCTGACGATCTTCAGAAGCACCGACAGGTGATTGAATCGGTCATCGGTGAGTCTTTCGAGGCATCAACGGGCTAACAAGAGCTTCCAGGTGAAGAGAACGAGCGGTGATCACGAAGGCGGGAGCCGCCACCGCCGCCCGCCCGCCGTCGCCGGAGGAGCTGGAGCTGGAACGGGAGATGGAATACTTCGTCGAGCCCGAGGAGGCCTTTACCCGCGACGAGATCGAGTAGTCGCGGGCAATTGCAGATTGGCGATTGGCGATTGGCGATTGCCGATCGACGGTTGTCGATTGGGTGATTGGCGATCGACGGAGTGTCGGATTGCAGATTGGGCGGCAGTGCTTCGGCGCTGCCGCCCTTGTTTTGTCCGGACGCGCGTCTCGTCCCGGAACAGGCGAGGATCTTGCGCCCGGGTGAACTCGGTCCGGACCGAGTTCCGCGACGTGTGCTGTGACGCGGCCACCTGACAGGCCCCGTCTGTGGGCGACAAGAACTTCAACTCCAGGCAGTCTTCCTCACAAGCGGCGTGACAACTCGTGCCGGAACAGGCGAGAATGCTGCGCAAACACTCGTTCCCCGGGCGAGTGGACTCGGTCGGGACCGCGTTGGTCGCGGTTGAATGCACCGACCGTCCAACGGGCCAGCGGGTACAAGGAGTGAAGAGATGTTCAGGACCGCTGCAACGAATCTGCTCGCCGCTGTTTTTCTCGTGGCTGGGCTGGCTGGGTTCGCCGCCGCTTGGGCGGCGTGGCCACGGACATCCGCCACATCGCCACTCATGGCACTCGTCGCCCTGACGTGGGGCTGTGCCTACGTTGTCACTGCTGTTCTCACGTGGCGGCGTTCTCGCTTCGCGGCACCCGTCTTTCTGGCGGCGATCGGCCTGCTCCTGTTCCCGGCGAGATTCCTGTTTCCTGGAGAGCAGGTCCTCATCCCTTCGCTGGTCGTTCTCACCCTCGTCGCGTTCTTCGGCCACCGCTATCTGCATCGGACCAGTGGCGCCGCCGCGATACGCTGATAAGGATGATTCGCAAGCTCGCGTCCGGCAAGTACCGCCTCTATTCGCGCAAGAAGGATCCGAAGACGGGCCGCCGCCGGAATCTCGGCACGTTTACCTCCAGAGCCGCCGCGGAAAAGCACGAGCGAGCGGTGCAGTTCTTCAAACGTTCCTGATGAACCGACAGCATCCAGGCTTGCATCGCACCGTGCCACGAGTGACACTCGCAATCGGCGTGCTGCTGTCGTGCGCGGCAACCGGCCTGCTGCTCGCGGGCTGAGCGTCGGACACCTTCGGTCCATTACTTCTTGGAGGCAACATGAAGACGATCGTCACGGCGGCGCTGATACTCGGGTTGTGCGGGATGGCGGGTGCGCAGGCGGCGGATCCGGTCGGCACGTGGAAGTGCCAGTACACGATCGGCGACCAGAACCGCACGGCCGACCTGACGATCACGAAAAGCGGGGACAAGGTCGAAGGGACGATGAACTGGCCTGACCAGAAGGACGAGAAGATCAAGAATCCGCAGTTCAAGGATGGGAAGCTGACGTTCTCCGTCGTCCGGAAGTTCATGGACAACGAAATCCCCATCGACTACGTGCTGACCATTGACGGCGACAAGCTCTCGGGGAAGGGCTCCGCGGAATTCGGAGGGCAGAAGCAGGAGTTCGACATCACCGGGACCCGCGAGAAGAAGAACGAGTAGCAGGATGGGTGTCCGCGGCATTCTCGATCCGGACCGAAATGACATGTGAGTTGTTGGCGCGACCGTGCCTTCGGCGATGGTGACGCAGCAGGACGAACGCAGCCAACTGTCGGCGTCCATGACAGTCGCCGAATTCGACAACGGCTACTGGTACGCCGCCGATCTGAAGCGATTCGCTCGTACTCTTGGCATCGAGGGGAGCCGACTCCGCAAGGACCAGCTCGAACGGCTCGTTCGTCATTTCCTCCGTACGCGACGGCTGCCGGACGCCGCCGTGCCAGCCGCGGCGGCGGCCCCGCGTGACGTCGACCTCGGCCTGCACCTCGACGCGCCCGTCGTCCGCTATACGAATGAACCGCGCACCAAGGCGTTTCTCGAACGGGAGGCGGCCAGGATGTCGCCCGCCTACCGGCGGCGTTCCGGCGCCCGGTATCGTCTGAACCGGTGGCGCGAAGCGCAGCTCGCGCGCGGCCGCCGAATCACGTATCGCGATCTCGTGCGCGAGTACGTCCGCTTGAGCGCGCCCGCCGCGGAGCACGAGCGTGTGCCGCACGTCCGCTACATCAACTTCGTGGCGGATTTCCTTCGCCGGGAGCGGAACGCGACCAGGGAGGCGGCGATCCGTGCGTGGCACGCACTGAAACGGATGGACTGCCCGAAGACGTATGCGGCGTGGCGGGCCGCCCGCTCACGGCGCTGAGCGCGCCAGCGGCAGACATCCGGCAGCCACCGATGGCGCAGCCCGGGTTGTGACGCATATGATGCGCGCATGACGGCACCGACACGTTCGTCGTTCGGGACGACCGCATCCTCGCGCATTCGTTCGCGCTGGTCCTACTCTCCAGGAGGTCGAACATGAAGATCCATCCGTACCTGAATTTCGTCGGCCAGACAGAGGAGGCGTTCCGCTTCTATGAACGAGTCCTCGGCGGAAAGCTGACCGAGTTCTACCGGTTCGGCGCGATGCCGCAGCAGGAGGGTTTCCAGCTCACGCCCGAGCAGAAGAACCTGGTGATGCACGTCGGCCTCGCCCTGCCGGACGGCCAGATGATCATGGCGAGCGACACCATGCCGGGGATGGGCCCGCAGCACGTCGCGGGGAACAACATTTCGATCTCGCTCCACCCGGACAGCCGGGCTGAAGCCGACCGCGTCTTCAACGCGCTGGGGCAGGGCGGCACCGTCACGATGCCGATCGCGGATCAGTTCTGGGGGGACTACTTTGGCAGCCTGACGGACCGGTTCGGGATCAACTGGATGGTGAACTACACCGACCCGGCCGCTCGGCAGCAGTAAGCAGCGTTTTGCACCCCGGCGGCCGCGGCGATTATAAGGTCGAGATGAGACTTCTGGCGACGGTGGCCACGCTCCTTTACTTGTTGACGGGCGTGCCTGTCGACGGCCCGATCCTCGTCGGCTGACGCGCAACGATCTGCCAGCCGTGCGGGCCAGGCGCACGACGCACGAGCACCCACAGGATGTTCAGATGGTTGTCCAGCAGTGCTCCGGGAGGTCCAGTGCGAAAGTCGACGATCCCCTTGACCACCGCGACATTGCCGTAGAGACGTATCGTCGTCTCGCTGAACTTCATGAACTCAGCGACGTTGGGCCCGTTGATGTCGGCAAGCACCTGACTCTTGGTCTGCGTCGCGGCGCTCGAGTGTGAATAGGTGACCTCGTCGCCATATATCTTTTCCAGCGTCGCCACGTCCTTGGCGATGGTCGCCCTGGCCATCAACTCCAGGGTGTCCGTGACCGCCTTCTCATCGGCCTTGCTCTGCGCCGCCTCAGTCGCCGTTCCAGCGGCGACGAGCGCCCCGAGCATCACGAAGGTCATCATCAGCAGCTTGGCTTTCATCGCCTCTGTGTACAGGAAACGGTTGCCGATCGCAAGCATCAGCGCGAGCACGAGCAGGAGCATGCGCGACGAGAGTGTGATCACGGACTCGCGGCCAGGCATCCCGTGACGAACTGCGCGACTGATCCGGCGGCCGAACGGACGGCTGTGCTACCGTGCTCCCGTGCCGCGTTTCACGCCCATGCGTCCGTCGGCAGGAGCCAGGCTGACCATGCGTGTCCGGGAGGGTAAATGCGAGTCACGTGCATGCTGATCGTTGCCCCGGCAATCGGTCCGGAACACGTTCTCGGCGAAACGGCGATTCGCACGAGGCGCACGACCTCTGCGGCCAACCGCGATGTACACGCGGGATGTATACGCCGGATGGGGTGGCGCCGGGCACTGGGTGTCGGCGCAGTCGACGATCGCGCAAGCGACGGCTGGCAGGTGAGTCGTCCATGAGCCCGTCGTCGAGTGCGCCCAAGGTCAAAGAGCTCACCGGCAAGGAGCGCGATCGCCTCCTGCAGATCCTCGAGGCGCGGTTTGCCGCGCACATGCAGCGTCACGCAGATCTCGAATGGTCCGCGGTGCGGGCGAGGCTGGAATCGAACGCCGCCGGACTCCAGTCGCTCGACGCCATGGAACAGTCCGGCGGCGAACCGGATGTCGTCGGGATCGACAGGACGACGGGCGAGTTCATCTTCATGGACTGTTCCGCGCAGAGTCCGAAAGGACGGCGCAGCGTCTGTTACGACCGCCGTGCGCTCGTCGCGCGCAAGGAGCACAAGCCGAAGAGCGACGCGGTGACGATGGCCGGCGCCATGGGGGCGACGCTGCTGACCGTCGACGAGTACCGGCGCCTTCAGGAGCTTGGCGAGTTCGACACGACGACGTCCAGCTGGGTGCAGACGCCCGAGAAGATTCGCAATCTCGGCGGCGGGTTGTTCTGCGACCGCCGCTACGACACCGTGTTCGTGTATCACAACGGCGCCGACTCCTATTACGCCGCCCGCGGGTTCCGCTGCTCGCTGCGAGTCTAGGAGGTTCCTCGTCATGCGCGACTTGAAGACATCGCTGGCGCTCGTGCTTGTCGCGGCCATGGCCGCCCTGGGCCTCCGGTGTGCTCCGGTGCAGGTGTCGAGGAGCGACGGATCCGCAGCGCCGGCTCCGGCGAAAGGCCTCCTCGTCCAGCAGGACGAAGCGGCGGGTACGATCTCCGTCTATCGGGCTGGGAACAGGTCCCCGATTGTCACGCAGAATGCCAGACCGGATTTTCGGCCTTACCTGCACCCCATCATGGCGCCCGACGGTCAGGGCGTGCTGACCGAGGACAGTCCCGGACACCACAAACATCAAACCGGCCTGTATTGGGGATTTACCCGGTTGAACGGCCGTGACTACTTCCACAACCCGACAGGTGACCACTGGCGGCGCGCGTCGGCCGCGATAGTCGTGGCGAGTGGTGACGAAGTGCGTTGGGAGACCGTCTACGACCTGCTCGATGCAGACGGCACCGGCATGCTCACGGAGACACAGCGCTGGTCGATGCGCGAACGCGACGGCCGCTTCGAACTCGATCTGGTCTGGCGAGGCACGGCACACACCGACGTCACCATCGGCAAGTACGACTATGGAGGGCTGTTTCTCCGGATGCCATGGCGGCAGGGCATGGCGGGCGAAGTGGTCAACGCCGCGCGGCAACGCGACCAACGCGCGGAAGGCCAGCGCGCGATGTGGATCGACGTCGGTCTGCGGGTCGAGGGCCGTCGCGACCTGGCCCACGTGGCGATCTTCGACTATCCGGACAATGGCGGCTATCCACAGGCGTGGCGTGTGGATGAGCAGTTCGGCGTGGGGTCCGCGCGAGCGCGCACCGGCGACTGGGCGATTGCCAAGGGACAGACGGAGGTCATCCGCCATCGTTTCGTGATCTATACCGGCACCCTGAACGATGTGGAGCTGACGAACGACTGGACCGAATACAGCGGCAACAGGTCGACCTACTCGACCTCCGCGCTCTGGAGCATCGCGCGCGCCCAAGGCAGGCAGGAGGCGTTTCTGACGGCCGAGCAGGCCGCGGCGCAGATGACGACCATCGACGGCTTCAAGGTCCACGCGTGGGCCGCCGAACCGATGCTGACCCAACCGATGGCATTCTGCTGGGACGATCGCGGCCGCCTGTGGATAGCGGAGAACCGGGACTATGAAACACGGGCGCAGGGATTCTCGAATGCCGGCGACAGCCGCATCCTGATCCTCGAGGACACGGATCGCGACGGCGTGGCCGACAGCCGCAAGGTGTTTCTCGAAGGGATTCCGTTTCCCGCCGCCATCGCCGTCGGTTTCGACGGTCTGTTTCTCGGGGCGCCGCCGAACCTGTTGTTCGTGCCGGATCGCGATGACGACGATCGAGCCGACATGGCCGATATCGAGGTTCGCCTCACCGGGTGGGGCATCCTCGATCGTCACGAAACCATCAACAGCCTGCAATGGGGTCCGGACGGATGGCTCTACGGGCTGCAGGGTTTCGCCACGCCGTCGAAGATCAGGAAGCCGCAGGGCAAGGGGCGCATCTACAAAGCCAACGAACGCTTTCCCGCCGATCTCCTGTCCGGCGAGGGCATCGAGATGGACGGCGGAGTGTGGCGGTATCATCCGACGAAAGACCGGTTCGAGGTCGTGGCCCACGGGTTCAGCAACCCGTGGGGCGTCGACTACGATGCCAAAGGTCAGCTCTTCATCACCGCGTGCGTGATTCCGCACCTCTGGCACGTCATTCCCGGCGGCATCTTCCACCGGCAGGGAGGCCAGCATTTCAATCCCTACGTCTACGACGACATCAAGACGATCGCCGACCATCGCCACCGGTCCGCGCACGGCGGAGCGCGCGTGTATCAGTCGGACGCGTTTCCCGAGTCCCAGCGCGGGCGGATCTTCATGGCCAACATGCACGAACACGCCGTGCTGTCTGACGTCCTCGAGCGCAAGGGTTCCGGCTTTACGGCGCGGCATGGTCACGACTTCCTGATGGCGAACAGCGCGCAGTGGATCGGCTTCAGCCTCGAGATCGGTCCGGAGGGCGCGCTCTACGTGCTCGACTGGCATGATGGCGACATCTGCGGCAACGACGTGCTGCACAAGAACACCGGGCGCATCTACCGGATCGCGCCCACGACCTCACTGGCCAGGGCATGGGAAGGCCGCTATTCGGACCTGCGGCAGATGGCCGATCGCCAGCTCGTCGCACTGCAAACCAGCAGCAGCGACTGGCATGCTCGGCGCGCGCGCGTCATTCTCCAGAATCGAGCGGCGAAAGGCCTGCTGAAATCCGACACGCACGCGCAGCTCCGGGACCTGTTCGCGTCGAGCGCCAGCACGGATATCCGACTGCGCGCCATGTGGTCGCTTCACGTCTCCGGCGGTTGGACCCCCGAGACGCTCACGCAGCTGCTGCAACATCCCGAGGAGTACGTTCGGGCCTGGGCGATTCAGCTGCTCTGCGAGGATCGCTCGCCGCCCGCTGCCGCCGTCGAGAAGTTCCGGCTGATGGCACGCAACGACCGTTCGCCGGTGGTGCGCCTGTATCTGGCCGCGGCGCTTCAGCGCCTCGACTCCCAACACCGCTGGCCGATCGCGTCCGAACTCATGATGCACGCGGAGGACGCCGGCGATCACAACCTGCCGAAAATGACGTGGCTCGGCGTGGAGCCGCTCGTCGCGGCGAACCCGGAGGTTGCGCTGGATTACGCGTCATCGAGTCGAATCCCGCTCCTCGCGCAGTTCATTGCCAGGCGAGCTGTCGACGCGAGCGCGCTCGATGCGCTGGTCGCGGCCATCGGGAATGCGCCGCCAACTCGGATCAGCCTGCTGCAGGGCATGCGGGACGGGCTCGAAGGCCGCGTCGATCTGACGGCGTCGGCATCATGGGCAGCGCTCTATCCGCGTTTGAGGCGATCGGATGCGACGATCGCCCGAGTGGCCCAGCAGATCGCCGATCACTTCGGCGATACGGCGTCGGCGCTCCGCCACCTCGCCGCGATCCAGCGTAAGAACGCTGCGCCCGACGAGCGCAGGCGCGCGCTGCAGGTTCTGACGGCGCAGCGCCGGCCGCAGCTCGTCCCGGCGTTGCCGGCCGCGTTGGACGATCCGGTCCTGCGCCTCGACGCCATTCGTGCGATCGCGGCGTTCGACGACGAGTCGCTGGGAAGGCTGCTGATCGAGCGATACGCGTCATTCAGCGCTGGCGAACGACCGGAGGTCGTGCAGACGCTGTCGTCGCGTCAACGATATGGTCAAATCCTGACCGAGGCGATGGCGAAGAAGCAGGTGCCGACCACCGATGTCCCGGTACACGTCGCCCGTCAGCTGGTCAGGGTAGTGGGGCCAGCCTTCACGGAGGTCTACGGGCCCATCGAGCGCAGCGCCGAGGAACGGTCGTACGCGAGATACCGGGGTCTCCTCAACGAAACGGCAATGAGCCGCGCCAACCTCCAGAACGGCCGCGGCGTGTTCCAGCGGATTTGTGCACCGTGTCACAAGATGTTCGGCGACGGCGGCACGGTCGGTCCCGATCTCACCGGGTCGAACCGGACGAATCTGAACTACCTGCTGCTCAACGTGCTGGAGCCGAACGCAGAAGTGTCGGACGCCTACAAGATGGTGGTGGTCAGGACGCGTGACGGCCGCACCTACACGGGGACTGTCACGTCGGAGACTGACCGGCAAATCACGTTGCGGGTTGCCGGCCGGGATCAAGTGGTGGTCAGCAAGTCCGAAGTGCAGTCCCGGGAGGCGACCGCGGTCTCGATGATGCCGCCGGGACTGTTCGATGCGCTCGGGGATAGCGAGGTGGTGGATCTGGTGGCCTTTCTCCGGAGAAGTACCGATCGCTGACCTTGCCGACGCCACCCGGTATAATGCCGACCTCCGTCCCTTAGTCGATCTCAAGAAGGAGCTCGCAGTCGATGTTCCGCACCCCCGTGTTGCGCACCTGGATGCTGGCAGTCGCCAGCGTCTCCGTCCTCACCCTCTCCGCCGGCGGCGACATCGTCCGCGCCGTCTCCCAGACGCCCCAGACCCCCCAGCAGCAGGAACCGGAGCAGACAGGGGGCCGTGGCGGACGCGGGGGGCAGCAGGCGCCGCCGGCCCCGCGGCCGTACGCGCAGGTGATCACCGCCGCGGCGAGGACCGACGACGGCATCGTCAAGGTGCATCGGGTCGGGGAGACGCTCTACTACGAGATCCCCAAGGCGCAGCTCGGAAAGGACTTTCTCTGGAACACCCAGATCAAGAAGACGACGATTGGCGCCGGCTATGGCGGTCAGGCCGCCGGCAGCCGCGTCGTCCGCTGGGTGACCAAGGGCGATCGCGTGCTGCTGCTCAGCATCGATTACAGCCTCGTCGCCGATCAATCGAACCCGATCTATCAGGCGGTGGACGACGCGAACTATCCGACGATCATTCGAGCCTTCAACGTCGCGGCCTACAGCCCGTCGGGCGATCCCGTGATCGACGTGACGCCGCTGTTCCTGACCGACGTTCCGGAGATCTCCGTGCGCGGGCGGATCGGCGGCCGCGGCATGGATCCCACCCGTTCGTTCATCGAGCGGACGGTGTCGTTCCCCGAGAACGTCAACGTCGAGGTGACGCAGACCTTCACCGCCAACGAGGCGGCGGGGGGCGCCGGCGAGGGGCGGGGACGCGGCGAGCTCCCTGGGCGCGGCATGCGGGGATCCAGCGGGACGGTCCTCACTCACCACAGCATGGTCAAGCTGCCCGAGAACCGGATGATGGGTCGCTTGTTCGACGAGCGCGTCGGCTACTTCACGCAGGGGTTCACCGACTACGGCGCCGAGGATCACCGCTCGGTGGCCAAGCGCTACATCACGCGGTATCGCCTCGAGAAGAAAGACACGAACGCGGCGGTCTCGGAGCCGGTGCGGCCGATCGTGTATTACGTCGATCCGGCGACGCCGCCCAAGTGGGTGCCGTTCATCAAGAAGGGAATCGAAGACTGGCAGGTGGCCTTCGAGGCGGCCGGCTTCCGGAAGGCGATCGTCGCGGCCGAGGCGCCGAAGAACGATCCCGAGTGGAGCGCCGAAGACGCGCGCTACTCGGTGATCCGCTGGCTGCCGTCGACGACGGAGAATGCCTCGGGCCCGCACGTGCACGACCCGCGCACCGGCGAGATCCTCGAGGCAGACATCCAGTTCTACCACAACGTTCAGAACCTGGCGAAGAACTGGTACTTCGTGCAGGCCGGGCCGCTCGATCCGCGCGCCCGGAAGCTGCCGCTGCCCGACGATCTGATGGGCGAGCTGATGCGCTACGTGGTGGCGCACGAAGTCGGCCACACGCTCGGCTTCCAGCACAACATGAAGGCGAGCTCCGCCTACACCATCGAGCAGATCCGCGACCCGAAATGGGTGAAGGAAATGGGGCACACGCCGACGCTGATGGACTACTCGCGGTTCAACTACGTCGCGCAGCCTGAAGACAAGATCGACCCCGCGGACCTGATTCCAAAGATTGGCCCCTACGACAAGTGGGCCACGATGTGGGGTTACAAGCCGATTCCCGAAGCCCGCACGCCGGACCAGGAGCGGCCCACGCTCGACAAGTGGGCCCGCGAACAGGACGACAAGCCGTACCTCCGCTTCTCGACCGAGGGCGCGGAGGGCAGCGACCCCGGCGACCAGACCGAGGCGGTCGGCGACATCGACGCCGTGCGCGCGACGACGCTGGGGCTGAAGAACCTGGGACGCGTCTCGGAAATGCTGTTCACCGCGACGAGCACCAAGGTCGGCGATCCGTGGACCGAGCTCGAGGAAGTCTACGGACGCATGGTGTCGCAGTGGCAGTTGGAGATGAACCACGTCGTCCGCGTCATCGGCGCCTTCAACTCGCAGCAGAAGCACATCGGGCAGCAGGGGGTGCGCTTCACGACGGTGCCGCGGGCCAGGCAGTCGGAGGCGCTGAAGTTCCTGCTGGAGAACGCCTTCACGACGCCGGGCTTCATGATCCAGCCGGACGTCCTTCGCCGCATCCAGGCGTCGGGCGTCGTCGAGCGCGTGCGCACGGCGCAGAACTCAGTGTTGAGCAACCTGCTGCAGGCGGCGCGGCTGGATCGGATGGTGGAGCAGGAGGCGCTCGACGGTTCCGTCGCTTACCCGCCGCTTCAGTTCCTCAGCGACCTTCGCAAGGGCGTGTGGTCGGAGCTGGCGAAGCCGGCGACGCCGATCGGCATCTATCGACGCAACCTCCACCGGTCGTATCTCGACACGATCGATACGCGCCTGAACGGGACCACGGCGCCGAGCGACGAGGTGCGCGCGCTGTTCCGCGGCGAGCTGCGCGCGCTCGACGCGGAAATCCGGAAGGCGCTGCCGCTCGTGGCCGACGAAGTCTCGCGGCGCCACCTGGTCGATGCGCGCGATCAGATCGCGCAGACGCTCGACCCCCGGGCGATGCGGACGCGCGCGCCGGACCCGGCGGCGGGACGCGGCGGACGCGGCGGCCTGCGCTGAACCAGACGCGACCCGTGGCGCTGATCGACAGCTCCGTGTGCGTCGTCGGTCGACGACAGACATCCGGCAGACGACCGCGACGCAGCCGCCTGATGAGGGGCTGAAGATCCAATGACCTCCAGCGACGACAGCAGCCGGGTGCTGTCCAATTGGCGTGAGTCGGCGCAGGCGTGGGACAAGCACCGCGAGGCGCGGCGAATGCTTGCCGGCAGCGTCATGGCCCGGTTGAATCGCGAAGCGGCGATTCCGGAGGCTCCGCCTTCAATTCGTTACGACGTGCTCGAGGTTGCGGCAGGGCCGGGCGAGGCATCGCTCGACCTCGCCGAGGAACTCGGCCCGAATGCGACGGTGTGGTCCACCGATCTCGTTCCCGAAATGGTCGAGAGCGGGCGGCGCGCGGCTGCCCGGCGGGGCGTCGCCAACGTGCGATTCCAGCAATGCCGCGGCGAACAGTTGCCGTTCGAGATGAGTTTCTTCGACGCCGTGATCTGCTGCTTCGGGATCATGTTCTTCAGCAACCCGCTCGCCGGAGTGCGCGAAGCCCTGCGTGTGCTGAAACCGGGCGGCCGCGTCGCCTACTGCGTCTGGGGCCCGTACGCGGCGAATCCGTACCATCACGTGTTGACCGACGTTCTGAACCGCTACGTCCCGGGACCACCCGGCGCCCCGGATGCACCGGGCGCGTTTCGCTTCGCGGCGCCAGGGAAGCTGAAGGCCATCCTGATCGAGGCCGGCGCGCAGGATGTCCGCGAGTGCTCGTACCCATTCCGCATCGAAGCGCCGCTGACGTTCGATCAGTTTTTCGAGATTCGCACCGAGATGTCGGACAGCCTGCGCGACAAGCTGCGCCGGATGCCGGGGGATGAGTTGTTGCGCTTCAAAGAGGATGTGCGCAAGAACGCTGCCCGGTACTTCAGCGCCGACGGCTGCGAGCTTCCCGCAGAAGTCGTCCTGGTTTCCGGACAGCGCTGAGCAGCGCACAGAGCGGAACATCATGAGAGCGATGTCGTCTGCGACGTTTATCGTTCGCGATTCTGCGCATTCAGCCCGGAGGCTGATAGTCGATCATCATCTCCGCCAATTCGGCGAGTGAGGGCGCGCGCCGCGCTACCATCGAGGCAGTATTCACGCGAGGTGGGCGATGCCGGACCCGACACCACCAGGGAGCCAGTCGTACCAGTCAGCCAGGGCAGAAGCGGCGCAGCTGCTGCGACAGATCAACGACGCATGGCTGGAAGGGCGTCCGCGCGATCTCACCGAGCTGTTTCACCCGGACATCGTGATGGTGCTTCCCGGGTTCGCCGGCTCCCTGCAGGGCCGCCAGCAGATGATCGACGGCTTCACCGACTTCTGCGCCAGCGCAAAGGTTCACGCCTTCGACCTGGACGAGCCCCATATCGACGTGATCGGCCGGACCGCGGTCGCGAGCGTCCTCTTCAGCATGATCTACGAGCGGCAGGGGCAGCGTTTCCGCTCCACCGGCAGAGACGTGTGGGTCTTCACGCGGGAAGCCGCGCGATGGCTCGCCGTCTGGCGGGTCATGGTGGACGTCACCGACGAAGCGGTCTGACGATCGGGGCGGCGGGGCACGGATGCCGCGCGTCGGGCGAGCGCGGCGTCACGAATCACCCGTCTCGCGCATCATACCCAGGAGATGAGCACCCGGCTGCGCGAGACGCAGATCGGGGGACCGGTGAGCCTCTGCGACGCCCGGCTGCGCCTCTCGGGCTGTGATGGTACGGGTGCCTGCCTGGTACGCCGCCGTATGTGGGTTCGCGTTCGCGGGGGCTGCGTACGCACAGCCTGCCGGAAGCGGCTCGGGACCGATCGCCGCGGCGGTGGCGCGCCACGCCGGCGACATTGATCCGGCCGGGCCCACGAGCACGACCCCGAATCAAGCGGACGCGGACACGGCCGCATGGTCTGAAGCCACTCGAGCGCTGCTCCCCGGCGCGGAGGTGCGGCTGATTCTGGCCAACGGACGTTCGGTGCACGGCGTGTTTCGCGCCGCCGACGATCGGCGCCTCGTCGTCGCCGTCGACGGGGCCGATCAGCGCGTGAACCGCGCCGACGTCGTCCGGCTCTCCGTCAGGCAGGGGACGCTCCGGAAGCGCCGCGAGTCGATCGGGATGGCGATCGGCGGCGCGATCGGCGCGTCGATCTGGCTCCGCCGGTGTGGACGGACGCGCGACAGCTGCCACGAAGAGGCGATGTTGTATTTCGGCGGGCCGATCATGGCAGGCGGCCTCGTCGGCCACACGCTGCCCGAGGGAACCGCCTGGCGGGACGTCTACCGGCGGCGCTGACGAGGCGGATGATGGGCATGATTGCCGTCTGGCTCCGCGGCGCGGGCAACGACCGGCCGCCTCCGCTCAGCAGAAATCCGTAGAAGACGCAGCGGTCCGCACGGCGATCGCCGACCACTACTTCAAGGCCCGCGCAACCGGGAGCGGCGAGCCGCTCGAGGGAATGTTCGTCGACGAGGGACGGATGATGTGGGTGCACACGGCCAAGCTCGGCGGCGAGTGGAAGATCATTCACAAGGCGTTTCACCGCGTTCCGAAGTCGGGCGCCGCCGCGAAGTGATCCTTCGACCAGACCCGACGGAGCACGGCAGCGAGACGATCGGGACCACGGGCTGACAGTGACCGCGCGAACGCTCCACCGCTATCATGGGCAGATGGCCGGGTGGCGCCTCGAACACTCGTACGCGGCGCTGCCGCAGCTCTTCTTCTCCGACGTGCGTCCGACACCGGTCGCGGCGCCGCGGCTGGTCATATTCAACGGTGCGTTGGCGGAGGCGCTCGGTCTCGATCGCGCGGCGCTCGACAGTCCCGCCGGCGCCGCGACCTTCGCGGGCAACACGCTGCCCGACGGGGCGCGGCCGATCGCGCAGGCCTATGCCGGGCATCAGTTCGGCCATTTCACGGGGCTGGGCGATGGACGCGCGATCCTGCTCGGCGAGCAGATTGCCCCGTCGGGCCATCGGCGCGACATCCAGTTGAAGGGTTCGGGACGGACACCGTATTCGCGCGGCGGGGACGGCCGTGCCGCGCTCGGCCCGATGCTGCGCGAGTTCATCGTCAGCGAAGCGATGGACGCACTCGGGATTCCCACGACCCGCAGCCTGGCCGTCGTTGCCACCGGAGAGGCTGTCTTCCGCGACGCGCCGCTCGAGGGGGCAATCCTGACCCGCGTGGCGGCGAGCCACATCCGCGTCGGGACGATGCAGCGGGCGGCCGCGCACCGCGATCACGATGCACTGCGAGCGCTGTCGGACTACACGCGCGCGCGCCACTACCCACAGCTCGCCGAGGCCGCGGAACCGCATCTGGCGCTGTTCGACGCCGTCGTCGATGCGCAGGCACGCCTGATCGCTCGATGGCAGCTCGTCGGCTTCATCCACGGCGTGATGAACACCGACAACATGGCGCTCTCGGGAGAGACGATCGACTACGGGCCCTGCGCCTTCATGGACGCGTACGATCCCGGCACGGTGTTCAGTTCGATCGATCACGCGGGCCGGTACGCGTACGGCAACCAGCCGGCAATCGCACACTGGAACCTGACCCGCCTCGCCGAGGCCATGCTGCCGTTGTTCGACGCGGCGACCGAGAGCGCCGTCGAGCGCGCGACGGCGTCGCTCGACCGCTTTCCGGAGCTCTACGAGCAGTACTGGCTCGACGGAATGCGATCGAAACTGGGTCTGTTCGCTCCCGACCCGGAGGACAGCGTCCTGGTGGAGGACCTGCTCGCGTGGATGCGGCGGCAGGAAGCCGACTTCACCAACGTGTTTCGCTCGATCAGCCGCGCGGCGACCGCGGCGGCTCTGGCGTCGGAAGATGCCGGCTTCGCCGCGTGGTATGCCCGCCTCGAACGCCGCCGGTCGCGCCAACCGCAGGCGGCCGCGGCGAGTGAAGCCCTGATGCAGCGGAACAACCCGGCGTTCATTCCGCGCAACCATCTGGTCGAAGAGGCGCTGGCCGCGGCCGTCGGCGAACACGACCATGGCGTGATGGAACGGCTGCTCGATGTGCTCGCCAGGCCGTACGATTATGATCGCGACCTGCCGATGTTCACCCAGCCGGGGAAGGACGGGCGGCATTACCGCACCTTCTGCGGCACGTAGAGCCTGAGACAAAGGCCGGCGCGTACCCCGGCGGCAGGAGGACAGCATGCGCAACGCGACGTCACTCTTCATCGTTCTCGTGCTCGGCACCGCCCACCAGGCGTCGGCGCAGGTGACGCTCACACAGAAGCCGGACCAGATCGCCGTCGCGATCGATGGCAAGCCGTTCACGGTCTTCCACGTCGGCGGCGAGCATCTGAACCGGCCGTATCTCCATCCCCTGCGTTCCGCCTCCGGGAAGATCGTCAACCGCTCCTTTCCCGCCGGGCAGCTGCCCGGTGAGACGACCGATCATCCGCACCATGCCGGCCTCTTCTACGGACACGGCAACGTGAACGGCTACAACTATTGGGCGGTTCAGAACGTCGCGAATCCGCAGCCGCCCGACAGCAGCAACTTCGGCCGGATCGTGCTCGACAAGGTGGCGGCGGTGAAGAGCGGCAAATCGTCGGGCTCGGCCGACGTCGTGCTGACCTGGCTGAAACCCGACGGCGCCCCGCTGATGAAGGAAACGCGGCGGACGACCTTCTACGCGCACCCCGAGCTGCGCATCATCGACTTCGATTTCGATTTCGCGGCGATCGATACGGTTGTCTTTCGCGACACCAAGGAAGGCAGCTTCGCGATGCGCATGGCGACCGTGCTCGAGGAGCCGCCGGCGAAGCCGAAGCCGGGCGAGCCTGCGAGAACCGGCAGGCTGCGGAACGCGCAGGGCGGCGAGGGGGAAGCCGGCGTCTGGGGCAAGCGGTCGGAATGGGTCGACTATTCCGGAGCCATCGACGGAGAACGGGTCGGCGTGGTGATGATGGATCATCCGGGCAATCCCCGGCATCCCACCTACTGGCACTCACGCGGCTACGGGCTTCACTCGATCAATCCGTTCGGGGTGAGCGACTTTCTCAACGACAAGACGCAGGACGGGAGCCTGACGGTCGAGCGAGGGCAACACGTCCGCTTCCGCTACCGCCTCGTCATCCACCCCGGGCTGTCCCCAGCGAGGCTCGCGGAGCTTTACAGGGAGTTCGCCGGGGGCACGGCTTCGAGCCGGTAGTCGCGTCACCAGCTTTGCGATGGCGCGGCGCGATCCCTATACTGCCTCGCACATCGCATAGGGGGAGACCATGGACCAACTCCTCAAGGCACTCACGGACGAGCTGAAGAAGCTGCCGGGGTTCGCCTGGCTCATGATTGCCGTCTCCACGCTCTACGGGCGGGCGTTCGGCGAGGTCGACGCCATCCTGGATAGCGTGGTGATTCTCGGGGCGTGCTGGGGCGTCTACCGCCTCGGCGGCCGGCTGGACGGACCTTTGTACGATTCGCTGTTCGGCCCGGAGCGCAGCCGCAACACGCTGGCGCCGATTGCGCGCTTCCAGACGGAACTGGATCGACTGCGGGACGAGGCGGCGCGCGCCATCTTCGGGCAGGCGCGCGTGACGGACTATCGCGACGCGGCGGCGAAGAACAAAATCACGGCAGGCGGCCGGTCGACGCTGTATCGCTACTGCGAGCGTCTCGTGAAACCGACGAGACTGTGGGACCAGGAGATCAAGTTCTGGCTGAACACCTCCAAAGCCGCGCGAGGGCTGGTGGTCCTCATGCCGCTGCTCGCGCTCGTCCTCGCGCTGCCGTCTGGCGTGTTCGCGTTTGCCCCCGGCCTGGCGGATCGCGTCGTTACCGCGCGCCAGAACCTCGGCTTCGCCGGCGTGTGGTGGATTCATGTGCTGATCGCGGCCGGCGCGCTTCCAGTGTTCCTGGTGACGCGCTACCACCATCACCATCGGCTTTACAGCATCGTGGCAGAGCACGTCAGACACGCCGAGTTGAGGAACGGGGAGATCAGGGCCGAGATTGTGGAGGATCCGATCGTCGTCAATGCCGCGGACGGCTCCGGTGTGGTCGCGGCCGTGCCGCAGTGATGCGACCGTTGGCCGCGTGCCCGTCGTCTGGCGCGGCGGTTACCGAAGGCGCCCGGGCGGCCTGACGTTCCTTCCCGTGCGTTTGGTGAGCGAGTCGCCGAGGTCGTCGCGCGCCCGCTCGGCATACGCCATCAGGCGGCTGACGACCTCCGGCTGACTGGCGGCGACATTCGTGGTCTCGCCGGCATCCTGCTCGAGATCGAACAGCGACAGCTCCAGGTCCTTTCTCACGTAGCGCCCCGGCAGGCCGCCCGCGCCGGCCGCCGCGAGCGACTGATACGGGTGCGGCAGGTGCAGCTTCCAACGCCCGCTCCTGACGGCGTGCAGCTCCGTGCCCCAGTAGAAGTACAGCGCGTCGTGAGGTGAGGCGGCGTCGCGGTGGTTCGCCAGGATCGGCCAGATATCGCGTCCGTCGATGATGCGATCGGCTGGCGCATGCGCCCCCGCGAGCGCCGCGATCGTCGGCAGCAGGTCGATCGTCATGGCCGGCTGATCCCGCACCTGGCCTTTCGCTACTCGGCCGGGCCAGCGCGCGACGAACGGCACCCGCACGCCGCCCTCGAACGTCGTGCCCTTGCCTTCACGGAAGGGCGCCGCTGAACCGGCATGATCGCCATACGACAGCCACGGACCATTGTCGGACGTGAAGATGACGAGCGTCTGCCGATCGAGCTTCGCATCCTCGATCGCATCGAGCACCTGACCGACGGACCAGTCGATCTCGGTGATGACGTCGCCGTACAACCCGTGACCGCTCCGTCCCCGGTGCTTGCCGGAGACGAAGAGCGGCACGTGCGGCATCGGATGCGCCAGGTAGAGAAAGAACGGCGTCTCCTTGTGGCGCTGGATGAATCGAACCGCCCGGCGGGTGAACAACGTCGTGAGCTCCGACTGGTCCGGATCGAGCCTGACGACCCGATCGTCTTCGATCAGCGGCAGTTCGGGATAGAAGTTCTTCTGCTGCGGGTGCCGCGGCCACATGTCGTTCGAGTACGGCAGTCCCAGGTACTCGTCGAAGCCATGACGCCCCGGCAGGAACGGCGGTTCGTGCCCCAGATGCCATTTGCCGAAGATCGCCGTTGCATACCCGCGCTGCTTCAGGATCTCGGCAATGGTGAGCTCTTCGGCATTGATTCCGTGCGCCGCGGTGTGATTGAGCGCGCCGGTGATGCCGACCCGGTTCGAGTAGGCACCGGTGAGGAGAGCCGCGCGCGATGCCGAACACACGGCCTGCGCGACGTAGAAGCTCGTGAGTCGCGTCCCTTCGGCCGCCATGCGATCGAGGTTCGGCGTCCGCGGACGGGTCTTTCGATCAGCCGGACTGAAGCTGTTGATGTCGGCGTAGCCAAGGTCGTCGGCGAACACGATGACGACGTTCGGCGGCCTGGGCGCGGCGCCGCGCGGCTGCTCGCGGCCGTCCGTGTGACTCGCCGCCGCGCCCGCCAGGGCGCTCACGACAGCCGTCAGTGCCGCCAGCCGCAGGATCCCGATCACGCGGGACTCGCCGGCATGCGGAACGTCTTCTTCACGTATTCGATGTTGGCGCGCGTGTCGGCGACGATGTCCTTCGAGGGCGAACCGGTTTCGAGGACGTACCACCCGCGGTAGCCGATGTCGTGGAACTCCTGCGCCATCCGCGGCCAGTCGACCCGGCCGCCAGGCTCGGACAGCAGCATGTTGGCATTCTTCACGTGAATCTGGTGGATGCGCTTCCCGAGCAGCTTCGGCTCGGCGTAGATGTCCTTCACGCGCGGCACGATGTTGTGGCAGTCGTAGTAGACGCCGACATACTCGGATCCGATCGCATCCACGATCCTGATGTTGTCCTCGGCCGAGATCCAGTCCTCGAGCGCCACGACCACGCCGTACTTCTCGGCGTAGCGTGCGACCTCCTTCATCATCACGACGAATCCCTCGACCTGTGCCTGATTCGTCACGTCGATGTGGCTGTCCCCGAGGATCGGCAGCAGGATGTTGTTGGTGCCGAGATTGTGGGCGATCTCGACCGCCTCGACGAGCAGGATGGCGAAGGCGGGATTGGTGTGCATCGGCAGCCGTGCCTTCCCCGGGTTGCCGATGGCGAGCGAGCAGATCTGAATGCCGTTGTCGAGCGCCGCGCGCTTGAAATCCGCCTGCGTCTTCGCATCGCGCAGCGTTGGCGTCTTCCCGTCGGTCGGGTACTGCACGCTGACCTGGATGCCGTCGAGGCCAATCTCGCGCGCCAGCGCGATCTTCGTGATGTCGCCGCGCTGGCCGAGGTTCCAGTCGGTCATGCCGACGCGCACCGGGATCGGGTTGGTGGTGTGTGCCCGCGCGATCGCGGGCATCATCGCGGACGCGGCGAGCGCTCGCGTGACGAATTCGCGGCGGGTCATGTGCGTCTCAGGATGCCGTTCCAGCCCTTGCGGTACTCCGGCCGCTTGATGAACGGCGCCGCCTCGGGAGCGTTGCTGGCCCGGAGGTTCCTGTAGTCCCACTCGATCTTCTTGCCCGTCCGGTACGCGACGTTCCCGAGATGGTTCGCTTCGGTGGTCCAGCCGGAATACTGGAAGTTGGAGCCCGGGACCGGACCGGCGCCCTTCGCGTAGTTCACCCACTCGATCCAGTGACCCGGCGAGCGCGGCAGCGTTTCGGGCGGCGTCTCGAAGTCCTTGAATTTCTCCTCCGGCAGCAGCTTTCCGTTGCCGAGCAGCATTCCGTTGTCGCCGATGAACAGCTGCGAGCGTCCGCCCCATTCCGGCACCCAGCCCGGCGGCTTGCTGTTCCCCTGGTGCCAGACCAGCTTCACCGGCGGCGCGCCCGACGGCGACGCGGGAAACTCGTAGACCACCGTCATCGTCGCGGGCGCCAGTTCCCTGTGCGCGGGCCCGTTCGGCGAGGAGGCTTCGATCGTCAGCGGCTGCCTGATGTCGAGCACCGTATAGGGGACGTCATTGTCATGGCTGCCGAGATCGCTCATCGTCCCGTTGCCGACGTCCCACCAGCGGTACCATCGCGGCCCCGGGAAGTAGGTCTCGTGGAACGGCCGCGCCGGCGCGGGACCCAGCCACAGATCCCAGTGATGGTGCGGCGGGATCGGCATCGTCTCCTTGAAGCGATCGACGATCTGCACGCCGTTGTAGAACCCGTGCGGCTTGTCGAACTTCTCGGCGGAGGCCGCGTCCTGCAGGCCCCACGCCCGCTCGGCCCAGACGTGCACCTCGCGCACCGGCCCGATGACGCCGGTGTTCAGGATCTCCTTGATCCGGCGCCGCATCGGCGACGCATGCCCCTGGTTCCCCATCTGCGTCGACAGCCTCGGATATTTCGCCGCGAGCTCGCGAATCAGCCGCGCTTCCCAGATGTTGTAGGTGAGCGGCTTCTCGCAGTACACGTGCTTGCCATGGATCAGCGCCAGGTACGTCGCGAACGCGTGGGTGTGCTCGGCGGTCGAGACCACGACGGCGTCGAAGGCGTTCGGCCTGTCGAAGACCTTTCGCAAATCCGTGAACCTCCTCGCCCGCGGATACCGTGTTGCCGCGGCGTCGAGGGCGTGCTGGTTCACGTCGCAGAGGACGACGACGTTCTCGTCGGGATGTGGTGCCGCCGGCGCGGCGCCGGGGCCTTGCGGCGGGCGGTCCGGGGCGATGGTGAGCTCGTTGAGGCTGGCAGTGGCGCGGCCGCCACAGGCGATGAAGGCGATGTCCAGCTTGTCGTTGAGACCGCGGCCCCGCAGCAGTGCAGGAGCGCCCGCGAAAACTCCGGCCGCCAGAGTCGTGCCGACGAACTCGCGACGCGTGATCCGGCGCTGGCGTGTGCTCATGGTCTTCTCCCCTGCCGCGTTGTGCGCGACGTTACTACGGCGCAGGGTGGCACGCAAACCAGCCCGGCACGGCGGTCCGGGCGCTTCAGAATCGCAGCGAGACGATGGCGCCGGCGCCCCCCATGGACAGCACCGGAGCGACCCGAACATCCGGCGAGCGCTGGCCGGACGCGTAGACGCGGGTGCGGCCCGTGATTGCCAGGTCGGTGAGCACTCCCACGCCCGCACCGATCCCGCCGAACAGCGCGCCGGAGGCGGCGGCCACGCGCGCCGCGTTGCAGCTGTAGCTGCCGCAGACGGCGGCTCCGCCGACTGCGCCGCCCACTCCACCCGCGACGAGCCCGATCAGCGTGCCGTTCACCAGCGAGTCCCGCCTCCTGACTTCGATCGATCGGACATCCGCTTCCGGGAAGATTCGCGCCTGGCCGGTTCCGCTGCCGCCGGTGCCGGCCCCGCGGGTCCCCAGAAGCTCCAGGGACGAGGCGGACAACTGACCGAGTCTGCCGGTGGTGCGGCGGCCGCTCGCGTCCGTGACGCGGATGACAGCCCCGGGTTCGAGGAGTTTCGCCAGCTCCGAAAAGGACGTGGCCGTGCCCGTGTGCGCGTCGCGCGCCCGCTGCGGCTCCGGGACGCCGCTCTGCGCGCGCGCCACAGCCGGAGCCGTCGCGATCAGGACACCCGCGAGCAGACCGATCAACTTCGACATCGTCCACCTTCCTTTCGCATTGGCCGCCGCGCGCGTCTTGTTGGTTGACATCGGACTTCCTTTCGGCCATACAAGGCGCGAACGCATACGCTCGCGGCTCGGATGGGCCGCACTGTCGGCTTTGGGAGGCGCAATGGAGCCTGGTCCGTACGCACCGCCGAAGGCGAACGTCGCCGATCCTCTTCCTGACTCGCACGGTCTCAAGCGCCGCAGTGTCCTGGTGATGATCGCGTTCACGATTGTCACGTTCGGCATCTACTATCTGGTCTGGTGGTTCCGGCGCCGCCCGGGCTTGAATCGTCTGAATTCTCCAAGGAAGCTCGCGCTCTGGCCGCTGCTGCTCCTGGCGGCGTTCTACGTCTTCCAGTTCGTCCTCGCCTTCGCGGCAGGCGACGCGCCGGCGGAAGACGTGATCGGCCAGGCTGGTGTCGGGTTCGAGATGCTCTTCCGGCTCGGAATCGGGATTCTGATGCTCATGCAGGCCTTCAAGATCAAGGACATCATCGAAGATCACGCAGCGCCGGATACATCCGAAGGGACCCTGCTCGTCGAGCGCGTGCAGCTGTCCGGACTGATGACGTTCTTCTTCTCGATCTTCTACCTCCAGTGGGCCATCAACCGGTACGTCGTCGGGCCGGGCGAGCGTTTGCAGCCGGCGGCGACCGGTGCCATCATGAGCGACGGCGGCGACGCCGTACCGGGCCGCCCGCCTCGCCTCGAACTGTGAGGGACACATGTCGACTCCCCTTCGCGCCAGAACACCGTGGAACGCGCGCCGATGGCTGCGCCTCATCACCCGTGGGTCTCTGATCGGGCTCGTCCTGATCGCCGCATTCGCCGTGGGCACGACGTGGGTCATCGAGTCGGCGGTTCACGCCGCCAGCGAAGCCGCGCTGGCCGAACGGCCAGGGGACCCCGTTACGGCCTTGATGGCGTACGTGGAATCACCGGCCCACACGCTGCAGGCGCGTAATCGCGCGGTCTGGGCTCTGGGACAACTGGCGGACGCGCGCGCGTTGCCGGTGCTGGAGAAGCACGTCACGGGCCGGCCGTGCGAGCACGACCGCGCATTGTGCCAGTACGAGCTGAGCAAAGCGATTCGCCTGTGCCGCGGCACACCGAACGTGCTGGCGTCGATTTGGCGCTGAACCGTGCCGCGGTCGACGGCGGACTCGCAGGCCGTCGATGCGCCACCGAGGGACATGAAACCGGAAAAGATGAAGGCCTACGGCTCGTTCGCCGAGTGGAAGAGCGACCAGTCGGCCAGCAATCAGCGGCTGATCAACGCGCTCGCCGGACTCGTCAGGAAGGCGGCTCCCGAGTTCACGCCCGCCGTCAAATGGGGACAGGGCTGCTGGACGCTGGCCGGCGCGCCCAAGGTCTACATTCATGCCGAACCGGACCACGTCCAGTTCGGCTTCTACGCCGGATCGACGCTGAAGGATCCGCACCGGCTGCTCGCCGGCAGCGGCAAGTACGTCCGGCACGTCAAGGTGTTCACGACCAGGGGCATCGCGCGGGAGGCCCTTTCGGCGCTGGTGGAGCAGGTGAAGCGCGAACCGAAGTGAACGCCGGGCGGCGGGCGCCGTGCGGCCGGCCCTGATGGCGCTCTCGTCCTCGGTCTTCACGTTCGACATCGATCTCGCCGACGCCGATCGCGGCGTCTACGAACACCTCGACCTGCGCGTCGCCCGCCACCCGTCGGAGTCCGACACGTTTCTCGTCGCGAGAGTGCTGGCGTATTGTCTCGAGCACACGGACGGCATCGCGTTCTCGCGCGGACTGTCCGACGCCGACGATCCGCCGATGGCCGTCCGCGATCTGACGGGCGCCCTGCAGACCTGGATTGACGTCGGCACCCCTTCGGTCGAGCGGCTGCATCGCGCCTCGAAGGCGGCGGCGCGCGTCGTCGTCTACATCCACAAGGAGCACGGACAGTGGCTCGGGTCGCTCGAGGGGGCGAGGATCCACCGCGCCGCGGAGCTCGAGCTGCGCGCGATCGACCGCGGCCTGATCCGCGGCCTGGCGGACGCGCTGGAGCGCCGGATGTCGTTCGCGCTCTCGGTCGCCGAAGGGGAGCTGTTCGTGTCGCTGGGCGACCGGACGCTGTCGGGCAGGGTGGAACGCATCCTCCTGGGAAGAACAGCAGGGTGACGGCTGAAACCGCGCGTGCCGCAACAAGGAGAGACGATGCCGCTGTATCTCACGAAATTCAGCTACACGCCCGCCACGTGGGCGCGGCTGATCGCTCACCCGGAGGACCGCCGGAAGGCGGCTGAGTCGTACATCGAGTCGGTCGGCGGAAAGCTGCACGGGTTCTGGTACGCCTTCGGGACGCACGACGGGTACAACCTGTGGGAGGCTCCCGACAATGTGTCGATGGCGGCGGTGGCCCTGGCGATCAGCGGCGGCGGTGCGCTCAGCGCCTTCGACACGACCGTGCTGCTGACGGTGGACGAGACGATGGAGGCGATGCGGAAAGCCGGCAGGATCGGATACCGGGCGCCCGGCGCGTAGGTCACGTACTCCCTATGCAGCCGTGACGCTCTCGGAACTTTCGCTCTCCGGCCGCGTCAAAGCCTTGTGACACAAGGTATGCCGCTCGACACCTGGCACGAACAGCTTCGGCGCGGGAGCCTCGACCTCGCCATTCTCCTCACCGTTTCACCGGGGCCCCGCTACGGCCTGTCGATCATCCAGCACCTGGAAGCCTTCACCGACCTGGTGGTGACCGAAGGCACCATCTATCCGATCCTCGGCCGGCTCACGCGCGAGGGGCTGCTCGCCGCCGAGTGGGTGGAAGGGGAGGCGCCGCACGCGCGCAAGTACTACCGGCTGACGCGCATGGGAGCGAAGCGGCTGGCGGAGATGATCGGCGAGTGGCGTGCGCTCGGAGGCAAGATCGAACGGCTGATTGCCGAAGCAGAGAGGAATGGGCGTGGTTCTCACTGAGACGGGCGAGTCACGGCTCCGCGGATATCTCTACGTGCTCGAGCGATCGCTGGCGCTGGCGCTGCCGCGCGCCGTGGTCGAAGACGCGCGGCGCGAAATCGAGTCGCACCTGCGCGAGCGGATCGCCGCGGTGCCCGCCGGCGCGGACGAGCGCGGCGCGCTCGAGCAGATCCTCGCCGAAGTCGGGCCGCCGCTGCGCGTGGCGCAGGCCTACTCCACCGAGCGCGTCGTCGACGAGGCGGTCGTCACCGGAGGGGTGATCCCGATGGTGCGCGCGATCTGGCAGGTCGCGTTGACGTCGGTCGCGGGGTTCCTGGCGGTGCTCGCCCTGATGGTCGGGTACCTGACCGGCGCGGCGTTTCTGGCGATCGCGATCCTGAAACCGATCTTCCCCAATAACGTCGGCTTCTGGCGCGTGAACGGTCCGGAGAGTCTTCCGACCAGCCTCGGGATCCTGTTCCCCGCGGAGGGCACGCCCGCAGGCGGCAACTGGGTAATTCTCATCGGCCTGGTCTGCGGCCTCGGCGCTCTGGTGCTCACCCATCTCGGCGCGCGCCGCTATCTCGGGTGGTGGCGGGCGCGGCGCCGCGGGTGGATTCAAACGGGCGCGGCCAACTGAGGAGGCAACCACATGACCGCATCGCTGATTGGACTCGTCATGGTTATCGCGGCTGCCCAGGGCGCCGCAGTCGACGCTCCGGCTCCGGCCCAGCTGATTGGCACGTGGCGCGGGACGTCCACGTGTACGGATCGCGTCGCGGCCCCGGCCTGCCGCGACGAAACGGTCGTCTACGAGTTCACCGCCGGGTCCCGGGGCGGCTCGGTTCGGTGGAAGGCCGACAAGATCGTCGCGGGCAAGCGCGAACCCATGGGTGAGCTGGAGCTCGCCTACGACGCCGGCGAAGCGTGCTGGAAGGCGGAGTTCTCCAGTCCGGCGGTGAAGACCGTCTGGCGTCTCGTCGTGAACGGCGATCGGCTGACGGGGTCCGGACGGCTGCTCCCCGGCAATCAGGTCATCCGGCGGATCGAGGTCCGGCGCGAGCGATGATCGTACGCGGCCGAGCGGGTCGACCCCGCTCGGCCGACGGTTTACCTCACGCCGCCGCGCAGCACGACACGGACGGCGGCATTGCTCTGCACCTTCTCTCCCGTGTCCTCGTCGAGCGCCTCGGCGGTTGCGGTCACATGCGCACGGCCGGCGACGAACAGGTCAGCGGCGCGCCCCTGGAACACCCCCGGAGATGTCACGACAGCCGCGGTCCAGTCGGTCGTACCGTCGCACGCCACGACGAGCGCGAAACGGCCGGTGAGCGAGGACTGCGCATGATCCTGTTTCAGCTGTCCTGAGATCGAGACGAGCAGCGGACGCGAGCAGGTGATGCTGCCGCCTACGACGGCTTGACCGGTCGTCGGATCGACCCCGCCGGATTCGGTGAGCGCCAGGGCGATCGTCAGCGGTGGCGGCGCCTGGAGCAGGTTCAGCTGCAGCCGTCCGCTCGACGCCCAGTAATACCCGCCGGCCATGATCCAGTAGGTCACGCCAGCCTGCGCGTCGAAGCGCACGCGCGATTGCGCGCCCCCGGCGTTGTCGTTGCACGCGACCTGGGACAGCGCGCCGCGCCGGCCGGTGTAGACGGCGAGCGTCGTGTCGTAGTCGCTGCCAAAGGTATTGAACTCGACCCGCATGTCGTTCGACGGCGTGAACGCGTACCACACCGTGTGCGTGGAGCCGGCGCAGAAGGGATCGTCGTACGACGAGGTGGCCTTCGCCGTTGTCTGCACGTTCGTGTACGGGAACTGCTCGATGACGATCGGCGAGCTGAAGTCGTCGTTCAGCGGCGGCACGGCGATCACGTCGAGCGCCGTGTAGATCGTCTCGACCTGGCCGGCGCCGTTGTCGCCGCGGAAGGTCAGCAGGTAGGTGCCGGCCTGACCCTCGAGCGGCAGCCACGAGAACGTCCCGGTATTGTCGCCGTTGTCCACGAACAGCGCGCCTTGCGGAACGCCGGCTGCGCTCAGCGCCACGTGGCGCCCGTCCGTATCGGCGGCGCGGACGGTGAAGGCCACCGGCTGCCGTTCGAGCACGCTCATCGTGCTCGGCGCGGTCATGTCGATCGCGACCGTCGCGTTGTAGCGGATTTCCCCACGCGCGGCGGCGGCCCACCCCTCGCAGTGCTGCTCGAAGGTCGCGCGGAAGGCGAGCACGCTGCCTGCCGTGCCCGGTGCGCCGGGCCCGTATACGACTTCCTTGACCTCGAAACTGCCGCTCAGGACGTTGCAGCCGCGCCCGTCGCCGTAGATCGAGAGGCCGGGCGTCGACAACTGAAATGGCCATCGGATCGCGTTGGCATAAACCCCGGGCGTCAGGTACTGATCGCCGGCGGCGGCGAAGTTCAGGTACCACCAATGACCGAAGTTCGGCGTGTTGAACCCGATGCTGACGCCGTTGTCGTAATTCCTGTATGCCGTGAACGCCCCGTCCGCCGCGGTGAAGTACATGGTGCGGCCGCCGGTGATGTAATCTCCCGGATCGCCGGTCAGCAGGAGCGAGGTGGATCCGGCGCGCGCTTCAACGGCGAAGAGCAGCACGAAGACCGCGCTCAGAAGGATTCGTCGGCGACCCGGGTCGAGTGTGCGCATGTGGCACTCCTGCGGCGATGAAGCGCGACGTGACTGCAGTTTGGTAACGGTGCGTTCCAAACTGTTCACGAAGGAGGCGCGGGAGCCGGTGACGATCGGGCGCTGGGGGAGAGCGCTGGACGACGAAGCAGAAAGCATGCCTCAGCCATCGCGAGTGCGGCGGCGGATGACCCTGGCGACCCGCACGCCTATACTGTCGTTCCACACGGCTGCGGCCGTCGAGGAGGCGTTACCATGAAGCTCGCTGTACCGTTCGGCTTGACAGCGCTCGCCGTCGTCATCGGGAGCGCAAGCGGCCTCGCGCAGCGCGGCGCGGCGCCGGGGGCGAACGCCGCCGTGGCCATCGATGCCGACGACATCGGCGGGGTGGTGACGAGCCGCACGGGTCCGGAAGCGGGCGTCTGGGTGATTGCCGAGACGGCGGATCTGCCGACGCGATTCGTCCGCATCGTCGTCACCGACGACCGGGGCCGCTACGTGCTGCCGGACCTGCCCAAGGCGAACTACGACGTCTGGGTGCGCGGGTACGGGCTCGTCGACTCCGCGCACGTCAAGAGCGCGCCGGGCGCGCGCGTCAATCTCACGGCGATCCCCGCGCCGGATGCGCGGGCCGCCGCTCAGTACTACCCGGCCGGGCACTGGTTCTCGCTGATGCAGGTGCCCGGCAAGAACGAGTTCCCCGGCACCGGCGCGAACGGCATCGCCCCCGGCATGAAGACGC
The DNA here is from genome assembly GCA_035699745.1 of Vicinamibacterales bacterium. NCBI lineage: Bacteria > Pseudomonadati > Acidobacteriota > Vicinamibacteria > Vicinamibacterales > Vicinamibacterales bacterium. The sequence goes on along the minus strand of DASSPH010000047.1, from coordinate 131,259 downwards.
AGGCGGACTTCCTGAGAACGCTCAAGTCGGGAACCTGCTGGGCGTGTCACGCGCTGGGCACGAAGGCGACGCGCGAGATTCCGGCCGCGCTGCACGCGACGTCGTCGGCCGACGGGTGGCAGCGGCGGATCCTGTCGGGGCAGGCGGGCGCCAACATGATGCAGGGCATGACCTCGCTGGGCATGGAACGCGCCTTGACCATGTTCGCCGACTGGTCGGACCGGATCGGCAAGGGAGAACTTCCGCCGGCGCCGTCCCGGCCGCAAGGCCTCGAGCGCAACGTCGTCATTACCGAGTGGGACTGGGCGGATCCGAAGGCCTACCTGCACGACGAGGTGTCGACGGATCGGCGCAACCCGCGGCTCAATGCCAACGGCTTGATCTACGGCGCGCTGGAGCTCAGCGCCGACTACCTGCCCGTGCTCGATCCCGCGCGCAACGCCGCCGCGCGCGTGCCGCTCACCGTGCGCGACCCGGCGACGCGCCCGACGTCCGCGGACATGGCGGCCCCCTCGCCCTACTGGGGCAGCGAACCGATCTGGACGAGCCGCAACAACGTGCACAACCCGATGTTCGACGGCAAGGGACGCGTGTGGATCACGTCTGCGGTCCGGCCGCCGGCCAATCCGGATTTCTGCAAGGCCGGCTCGGATCATCCGTCGGCGAAACTGTTCCCGGTCAACAACGCATCGCGTCATCTCGCGGTCTACGATCCGGCCACGAAGCAGCTCACGCACATCAGCACCTGCTTCAGCACGCATCATCTGATGTTCGCGGAAGACGCCAACGACACGCTGTGGACGAGCGGCGGCGGTCCGGTGGTCGGCTGGCTCAACACGCGTCTGTTCGACGAGACGCACGACGAAGCGAAGTCGCAGGGGTGGACCGCGCTGATTCTCGATACGAACGGCAATGGCAGGCGCGACGCCTACGTCGAGCCGAACCAGCCGCGCGATCCGGCGAAGGACACGCGCTACGGCGGCGGGCTCTACGCCGTCGCGCCGGCGCCGGACGGCTCGATCTGGGGCACCAGCCTGGGGATGCCCGGTGCGGTGGTGAGGCTCGTTCCAGGCGCGAATCCGCCCGAAACGGCGCTCGCGGAGGTGTTCGAGCCGCCGTTCGACGATCCGAAGAATCCCGCGTTCTCGCCGCGCGGCGGCGACGTCGATCGAAACGGCGTCTACTGGGCGGCGCTCGCGAGCGGGCATCTCGCGAGCTTCGATCGGCGCAAGTGCAAGGGACCGCTCAACGGTCCGGCCGCGACCGGGCGGCATTGTCCCGAGGGCTGGGCGCTCTACACGGAGCCGTTGCCGCAGCTCAAAGGCGTGACCGATCCAGGCAGCGCCGGCGCCAGCTACTACACGTGGGTCGATCAGTTCGACGTCTCGGGCCTCGGCGCCAACACGCCGATCAACACCGGCAACGGTGCGGAGGCGCTGCTTGCGCTGAAAGACGGCAAGTGGGTCGTCATGCGCGTGCCCTATCCGCTCGGCTACTACACGAAATGGGTGGACGGCCGCATCGACGAACCGTCCGGAGGATGGAAAGGGCGCGGCATCTGGTCCACCGTCAGCACCCGCGCGCCGTTCCACATGGAGACCGGCAAGGGGACCACCAGCAAGGTGGTGAAGTTCCAGTTGCGGCCGGATCCGCTGGCGAAGTGACGGACGCGCCGGCATTGGGGCTCTGCGCAGTCTGGCTGAGCCTGTGGTCGGCGCTGATCGCGGGCACGCAGAACGCCCCTGGCGCGATGCTGCCCGGGCCCGCGCTGCGCGCGCACCTGACCAGCGAGCGCTTCGCGATTGTCACCTCCACCACCGGATTGCCGCTCGGTGTCCGCGACGAGCTGCGCCGGTTGTTCGGCAGCGCGTCGCTTGACATCGCCGAACCCGGAGCCGAGTTTCAAGCCGCTGCCAGTCGCGCGAAGCCGAACCTGCCGCGGCGGCGGCTGGCCGTCGCGGGATGCGCGAACGATCATCACTGCCTCGTCTACTACGAGCGCGGCGGCGCCGCGCCCACGTGGCACGTCGCGCTGTTCCAGTGGAGCCCGGCGGCGACGCGATTCGAGTGGGGAGGCCGCGCCCCCGGCGGCCTGGCGACCATCGAAGACGTCCGGAAGGCCATCCTGCTCGGTGCGATCAAAGACGCCAACGGAATCTGGTAGCGCGGTCGCGGCGGTGAAGGCGCGCTCTGCCCTGACCTCGGCACGGCGCGCGATCCGGACCGGGCTGACGAGCGACGTCCTCCTCGGGCTCGCGGTTGCCGCGGGCAGTCTGGCGCTGTTCGCCGCGACCCTGCAGCCTGACTTCGGCGGCCCCGAAGACACGCCGAAGTTTCAATTCATCGGCTACGTGCTCGGCATTCCGCACCCGCCCGGCTATCCGCTCTACGTTCTGCTGTCGCACGTCTTCACCGCCATCCCCATCGGCACGATCGCCTACCGCGCGAATCTCTTCTCCGCGGTGATGGCAGCCATCGCGTGCGCTCTCGCGTACGCGATCGCAAGACAGCTCGGCGCGACCCGTTGGACGGCGGCGTGCGCCGCAATGGGACTGGCGACGGGGGCGAGCTTCTGGCGCAGCGCCGTGTTCGCCGAGGTGTACAGCCTCGCGGCCGTGATGGCCGGACTGGTCATCACCCTGTTGCTCGCGTGGGGGGCGCGCGGCAGGTCAGGCTGGCTGGTCGCCGCCTTTGGCGCGTTCGCGTTCGGACTCGGCAACCACCTCACCATCGTCGGGGTCGTGCCGGCGTTCGCCGCCTACGCGCTCACGCGCGGCTACCGGATCTGGTCGATTCGCACCGTCGGCGCGTGCGCGGTGCTGCTGGCGCTCGGTGCCGGTCAATACGGGCTGATCGTCGCGCGCACGCGGCAGGAAGCGCCGTACGTCGAGGTTCGAGCCACCTCGGCGAGCGACCTGCTCGGCGTCGTCACTGCCGAGCGCTTTGCCGATCAGCGGTTCGCGTTCGGGCCTGCGGTCCTGCTGACCGAGCACCTGCCGGCGGTGTCAGCGCTCATCGCGCGCGAGTTCGGCGCCGCCGGCACGATCGGTTTCGCGATCGGCGCGATCGGCATCGTGCGCAGCGCCAACGCCGCGCTCGTCCTTGGCGCAGCCGCCGGCATGCTGGCCATGGTCGTGAACATTTCCGGCGATCTCAAAGGATTCATCACGCCGGTGATGGTCCTGCTCTGGCCATTCGCGGCGGTTGGTGCGAACGCGGCCGCGGGATACGTCCGCTCGATTCGCCGCGCCGGCTCCGTTGCTGCCGCCGCCGTGCTCGGCCTGGCGGCGCTGATGCCGCTGGCGAATCTCGCGGCGAATTACGACGCGGCGGATCAAAGCCAGCACACCGCTGACGGCCGGTTCCTGCGCACCGTGCTCCGGCAGCTGCCAGAAAGGGCGGCGGTCGTCGCCGAGGACTATTGGTCGGACATGGCATGGCGTTATTACCACCTCACCGGCGAAGCGGGCCCGGACCGCGGCATCGTGCGGGTGGACTTCTCCGCCGACAGCGCGCGCAACGCCGCCCGTGAAGGGCGCCGCGTGTTCGCGCTCGCCACCGGCGCGACGTTCCTGGCGGCCGAGGGACTGACCTTCACGCGCGCGGCGATCGAAGGGCCGCCGCTCGCCGAGTGGCTCCGATCGCTGCCGCGCCGCAGCGTCGTCGTCGGCGCGGTCGCCTACGCCCCGTCACCCGTCGACATGTCGGCCATCGGACATTCACGGGCGCGTCCTCAGGGACGGGACCGGGCGTTCGAAGCATTCGCGGCGGTCGTCCATTCCGCGGGGGATGCGTGGCGCCGTGAGGACGACGAGGTGTCGTTGACCGTGGATGCGCAATCGCTGCGTGCACCGCTCCCGCCGCTTGCGGGTCCGCTCGTCGCCGCGGCCGCGCGGGGCGGAGCGCGGATCGATCTCGCGGAGCGAACGATCGCCCGCGTCGAATCCGGGGCAGTCGTCGCCGCGTTTGCGCCGGATGGAACGCTCCTCCGTGCCCTGGAGTTCGGTTCGGACGAGCCGCGACGGGTGGATTACGAAGGGGCGATATACGAGCTCACCGCGGAGTCGCCGTGTGCCGAGCTGAAACCGGATGCATGGGTCGACCTCACCCCGGTGTTCGCCACCGGAAGCTGGGTCGCGACGCTGCACGCCCCAGGCTCGATCGTCATTGAAACAGTCACACCGGGTTCCCGCGACGTGCGAGCGCGGTCGGCCGTCCTGCTCGGCGACGGGACGATCACGACCGAGGTGACGCACCGCTCCGAGGGTGACGTCCTGACGACGAGAGTGGCCCGAACCGGCGATCGCCGGCCGCTGTTTCGGCTCGCGCTCGACCGGCGGCTCCCGGCCGTACGGGCGCGCGTTCGCGCAGCAGGCGCGCCATCGGCCATTCGCGTCTGCGCGCTCAATCCGATGCGGGCGCTCTTTCCGCCGGGTCGGGCAGCGGCGGTGCTCAACGCGAACTTCGAATCGGAGGCGTACTTTGGCGCCGGCTGGAGCGACGCGATTCGCACCCCGGCGGGACCGGTCCGCCGGGCGGAGAATGCGGCGACGCTGTTCCTGCCGCTGGCGCCTGGCCGCGACCATCGCCTGGTGCTCGAGATCGCGCCGGGGATTCGCGGCATCGAGGTCGCGCTCGACGACCAGCCGCTGGGCCTCTGCACTCCGCTGCCGCGGGGATGCGAGATCATCCTGCCGTCCGGCGCGATTCAGAACGGCGTCAGCGCGTTGACCCTGGCCGCGCGCTCCGGCGCCGACAGTCGATCGGTCCCGCTCACGCTGTTTGCCGCCCGGATTTCGCGAGCGCGGTGACCGCGCGCCGCGTCCCCGCACGAGATGAGCCGCTCCTGCCGCCGTCTGCGCCTTGCCGAGCGGAGGCACCATGCAAACGACCTTGCTCGCCGGACTGATCGTGCTCGCGGGGGTCACCAGCGCCGCCGGCCAGACGCCGCGGCTCGAGATCGGACCTGTCGTGCGTCTGGATCGCGTCTTCATCGAAGGCGGAACGACGGGAAGTACCGTCGCCGCGGGCGCTGCGGCCACGCTGCGGTTGTCGAACCGCTATGCGATTCAGGGCGACGTTACCAGGGCGGCACGGCGAATCGAGCGCAGCTACGAGGGACGGTTCATCTCATACGCGACGGGCCCGGCGGCCACCCGGGAGGAGATCGAACGGCTGGCGCCCGTCGCCAGACGTTCGCTCGGCTACGCCCCCGGCGTCGGTGCGTCAGTCGCGTTCCGGGCCGGCGGCGACATCACTCCGCGCGTCGCGGTGGGCGCCAGCGCCGGCGCGACGGCGCGGCGCTACGATCAGACGTCCGCCTACACCCTTCTCAGCATTCCTGACGGCGTGGATCCGTCGCGGGTGGCCCGCGATCACCAGAATTCGTCCGTTCATCGGTGGCGGGGCGGGCTGCTCCTCGGTCTCGACGGCTCGGTCGCGGTGACGCCCCGCTTGAGCGTCGCGCCCGAAGTGCGCGTCGTGTACGGCGGTCCAGCGAGGATCGGCAACAAGTACCGCGAACTGGGAGCCGGGCTTCGCGCCGTGTGGCGGTTTTGAGCCCGGCGCGGGAGTCGACGCCGTGTAGACTTCACGGGTGCCGATCAACACCGCTCATCTCATGCGCGCCGGCAGACACTCATGAAGACGCAGTACTACACCGCCGCCACGCTCGACGGGTTCATCGCGACGGAAGACGACTCACTGGACTGGCTGTTTCCGCTCGGCGATCCTGCCGACACGAGCTATCCGTCGTTCATCGCCGACGTCGGCGCGCTGGCCATGGGTTCGGCCACCTACGAGTGGATGCTTCGCCATGCCGACGAGGTGGCGGCGGAAATGGGCTCGCCGTGGCCGTATGCGCAGCCCGCGTGGGTGTTCACGAGCCGGTCGCTGCCCCGGATCGAGCACGCCGACGTTCGCATGGTGCGAGGGGACGTTCGTCCCGTGCATGCGCAGATGCGCGAGGCCGCCGGCACGAAGAACATCTGGGTCGTGGGAGGCGGCGACCTGGCGGGGCAGTTCCACGATGCCGGACTGCTCACGGAGATCGTGGTCCAGATCGCGTCCGTCACCCTGGGCCGCGGCAAGCCGCTGTTCCCGCGGCGATTGACGAATCCGCCGCTTCGACTGCTCTCGGCGCGGCAGGTGGGCAGCGGCTTTGCGGAACTGACGTACGCCGTACCGGCGGCCGGCGAGACCCGCCGATGACGAACGCCGGCGCGTCCGGCGCGCCGGCGTCGCACGCCTCGTCTACGCGAGCAGCCGCTCCTCAGCCTTGAACGCCGCGCCGACGACGGCGCCGAACGTCATGTGGGCGATGAACAGCGCGACGATCCCCTGCGGGCCGACGGCGCTCCAGAAGTGTCCGGGCCCGCCGAGTGCCGCCCACACGAATCCGGCGATGATCGTGTTGTAGGCGCCGAGGATCACGCCGGGGCCGACACCAGACTGCTGCAGGACCAGCTCGAACGCCAGGCCGTAGCCGATGCCGAGCGCGCCGCCGATCAGGAGGTGCGCCGCCAGGCCCACGATCCACAGGTTCGTTCCGAGCACGGCCGCCAGCTGCGACTCGATGTGCAGCGGAATGCCGGCCGCCCGGACGCCAGCCATCACGAGACTCATCGCCAACGCTCCGACGATTCCAGCCATGAACGCGCGGCCTGGATGCATGAGGTCCTCCTTCTGTCGTGTTCCGCGGGGTCCCTCCCTGTAGCGCCATATTACGCCTGCTGCCCCGCCGGGTAACATGAGGCTGCGCACGCCGCCACCATGACGCACCTGCCGGAGGACGATCGGCTGCACTCGCTCGACTGTCTGCGGGGCCTGGCGCTCTGCGCGATGATCCTGGTGCACTTCCACCAGCGGATGCGGCAGGACGCCGGCGGCGTCGAAGACCTGATCGCGTGGGGCGTCTGGGTGCTGCTGGAACAGAAGGCCTGGGGCACGTTCGCGTTTCTGTTCGGCGCCGGGTTCGGGATTCTGCTGCGGCGCCTGGACGCGCGGGGCCGGCGGGTGTGGCCGATCTTCCTGCGCCGGATGGCGGCGCTGGCCCTCTTCGGCGTGATTGCCGAGGTGGGGTTCGGATTCGGCATCCTCCTCGAGTACGCCTGCTGGGGTGTCGCGCTGCTGGTCCTCCGCCGGTGGCCGACGCCGGCGCTGCTCGTCGCGGCGGCGATCTTCGCCTGCGCCCGACCGCTGGCCGCCGAACTGACGGCGCTGCACGCTTTCGGATTGGCGGCCGCGCCGGCGCACACCGCCGCGCTCATGCAGGCAGCCGCCGCGGCGGCGGCGCAGGATCGCTACCTGACGCTGCTCGCCGCGCGATGGGCGTTGTTCGTGAACGGATTCGCCCTCGGCTGGCGGGATCTGCTGCCGACGGTCAACCTGGCCCTGTTCACGCTGGGACTGCTCGCGGTCCGGCACCGCGTCCTCGATGAACCAGGTCGTCACGTCCGGCTGATAGCCGGCTGGATGATCTTCGGCGCGGGATCGTGGGCGGTATCGTGGCTGGTACTGCGCCGTCTGCCGTCGACGGGTATTCCCGGCGCGGACTGGCCGATCGCCTACGGATTCGGTCTCATCCAGGATCAGTGGCTCTGTTTCACCTACATCGGCGGCGTGATCCTGCTGGTGCACGCACGTCCGGCCTGGACGGCGCGCCTCGCATGGTTCCGCGACGCCGGGCGGCTGGCGCTCACCAATTACCTGCTGCAGGCAATCGTGCTCGACGCGCTCGCGTCCGGCTACGGCGCGGCGCTCACGGTGCGTCCCTACTTGTACGTCGCCGCCACTGCATTGCTGTTCGGCGTGGAGGCGCTCGCGAGCCGCGCGTGGCTCGCCCGCTTCCGTCTCGGCCCGCTCGAATGGTTATGGCGCACCATCACCTACGCGCGTGTCGCGCCGTTGCGCCGTGCTGCGGCGGCTGACGTGCCGCCCGTCAGGGTATAGGATGGCGTTCGCATCCGCAGCCGATGGAGCCAGGAGGGACAGCATGAGCAGCGAATCATCCACGAGGCGCCCGAGCCGCTTGAGCCGACGGCAGATGCTGGGGACCACGACGGCGGTCATTGGCGGCGTCGTTGCGGGGGTCACCGGCGACGTGCTCGGCCAGGAGAAGCCGAAGGCCGCGGGGTCCGCCGCGCCGGCGGCCTCGCCGATGACAGGTCCGAACCTGAATCCGCCGACCGTCCGGATCAAAGGCGGTACGCTGCGCGGTCTCAGGGAAGGGAAGACGGCGTCGTTTCTCGGCATCCGCTATGCGGAAGCGGAGCGTTTCGGGCCGCCCAGGCCCGTTCAGCCGTGGAGCGGGATCAAGAACGCACAGGTGTGGGGGCCGGTGTGCCCCAGCCCGGAGCAGACCAGCGTCAGCGCCGACGAGCTGGTCTTTCCGCATCGCTACTTCATCGCCAACGAGCACTGCCAGTACCTGAACGTGTGGACGCAGAGCCTGACGCCGGCGGTGAAGAAGCCGGTGATGGTGTGGATGCACGGCGGCGGGTTCACCAACGGCGCCTCGATGGAGTCGTACGCGTACGACGGCCGCAGCCTCAGCGAGTTCGGCGACGTGGTGGTCGTCAGCGTCAATCACCGCCTGAACATTCTCGGCACGCTCGACCTGTCGGCGTACGGTCCTCAATATGCGAATTCCCGCTACACCGGCACGGCGGACCTGGTGGCGGCACTGGAGTGGGTGCGCGACAACGTCGCGAGCTTTGGCGGCGATCCGGGCAACGTGATGATTTTCGGGCAATCCGGCGGCGGCGGGAAAGTGGTCCGCATGCTCCACACCCCCGACGCGCGCGGTCTGTTCCACAAGGTCGCGGCGCAGAGCGGCGGGAACAACACGTATCGGACGACCGATCCGGCGGCGAGCATCAAGGCGCAGCAGGCGATTGCGGCGCACACGCTGAAGCACCTGAATCTCACGGGGGAGCAGATCGACAAGCTGAAGACCGTTCCATATTCTCAGCTCATCGCCGCGGGAGCCGCCGCCTTGCGCTCGGCCGCGCAGGAGGTCGGCAGGCCGTCGCTCAACTGGGAAGTGATCGCCGACGATCAGTACGTCATGCGCGAGTTCTGCGACTGGGCCGACGACATCCCGCTCATCGTGGGCTCGGTGTTCAGCGAGATGCAGGGCACGCTGACGCGCGGCGACGGACGCAAGAACGAGTGGTCGCCGAAGGAGATCGACGAGCAGCTGGCGGCCGCATATGGCGACAAGAAGGACGCCATCGTCGCCGAGTTCAGGCAGGCGTTCCCGCGCAAGAAGGTTCAGGACGTTCTCTATTACGCCGGCGGCTCGCGTCCCGGCGCGAAGAACCTGCTGGCGCGCAAGCTGGAACGCACGAAGGTGCCGGTCTACAACTATCTGTTCGCGTGGGAATACCCGATCAACGGCGGCATTACCGCGTTCCATTGCTCGGAGCTCGCGTTCTGTTTCCACGCGCTCGCCGTGCCGCAGATCCGTACCGCCACCGGCGGCGGCGCCGTCGCGCTGGCGCTGCAGGACAAGGTCGCGCAGGCATGGGTCAACTTCGCGCGGACGGGAAATCCGAGCCAGCCGGGGCTCGCGTGGCAGCCGTACACCACGGCGAACCCGCAGGCGATGGTCTTCGACACCGTGAGTCAGTCGGTTCCGCTTCGCGACGACAAGCTGGTGTCGTTGCTGCCGGCGCCCGCCGGCCGCGGCGGCGGCCGGGGGCGCGGCGGCGCGTGAACACGACCTCGTTGCGCCGGACCCTGGCATCATGATGGCGGCCGCTGATTCCGACAACGATTTCACGATGGTTGCCCTGCGGTTCGCGAGGGCGCTGACGGACCGCGACTATGCCGCCGCGTATGAGATGACGTCGCGTGACTACCGGCGCGGCGTGACGCTCGAGGCGATGCGGACGGCATTCGAGTCGATGGTGCCCGCCGAGTTCGGGGCGATTGGCTCCGTCGAAGCCGGCCTCACGATGGACAGCTGGCCGGACAAACAGCCGGCGGATGCGGGCTGGGTCTACGTCAGTATCGCCGGCGACGTGTACAGTGAAGCCGTCACGGTCGTGGTGACCAGGGAAGACGGGGCGTTGAAGGTGCGTGCCGTCGAGTTCGGGCGGCCGTAACATCGGCGGAGCAGCCATGCGGGGCATCGAATTCGACATCCGCTGCCCGTTCGAGGCCCACGATGCCGACGCCATCCGCGCGATCCTGGATCGAGGGTTCGACGCGCGCGCGGCGATCAAGGGACAGCCCGCCGTCAATCGCCTGCGCGCAATTCGGCCTGTTGCCGCAGGTCGGCCGCGGCCTCCCCTGGACAACGTGCCGAACCGCTGCCTCGCGTCGTAGGCAGCGCCTTTCAGCCTGATGCCGGAACGTATCGTCGCCCTCCTGCCCGATGTCCCGTCCCAGCGCGAGCGCGTTCGCCTGATGTTCCGCGACGCGGGAATGTTCGACGTGTACGCGAAGCTCGCGGCGGGGCAGTCGTCGTCGGCGTTGCTGCACCGGATCGAACTGCCCAACGAGGAGGTCGCGCGCCGGCTCAGGTTTGCGGCGGCGGCGCACGGCCTCGAGGCGCCGTCGATCCAGCGATACATGGACGCGACGCCGAAAGAACTGGCGGCGGCGCCGCTTCTGCTTCTGCGGGCCGGCGGGCCCGGAACCGAACGCGGACATCCTCGAGACGGAACGTCGTACGACGACAGCGGCGCCTGCCCCCACTGCGGCGCCGGGCTCGTGCAGACGTCTCCTTTCCGCGTGCGCAGGACCGAGCTGCCGAAGTCTTTTCTGGCGGCCGGCATTGCCGACGAGCTGCTGCTGCACGAGTCGATCGCGGGAGCGATCGCGTCGGCAGGGTTGCGCGGCATGTCGCTGCGCCCGGTGCTCGATCCGTCCGGTGCGCCGATCCCGTGGCGCCAGGTCGTCGTTCAGGCGACGCTGCCGCCGATGCTGGCGAGTGCACGGGGGATGATTCGCGGGCGCGCCGGCGCCGAGCGCCCGTGCGCGCGTTGCGGCCGCGACGGCTGGTTCAATACGACCGAAGATCCGTTCATTCCCGCCTACCCGCGCTCCGCCGTCGACACGATGCCTGATGCGGCATGGACGTTCGAGCTGTTCGGCACCGGCGCGTGGGCAGAGCCGGTGCACGGCAAGCGGTGGCTCGCACGCCGGCGCCTGATCGTGCGTCCGCGCGTGTACGCCGCGCTGCAGCCGCTCAAGCTTCGCGGGGTCCGCTGGTCTCCCGTGCGCGTCGAATGAGAGCGGCGCCGCCGACTCATCCACCACGCGGCCGCTCGTCCGGCCGCGAGTCGGCGTATGCTAGCGCAACTAATCCGAGGAGCACGCCCATGATCCTGCTTCGCTTCGCCGGCCGCGCCGCCATCGGGCTGATCGCTGCGACCCTCATCACACTGCCGGGCTCCGCGCAGGACGGCTATCGCACGCCGCCAGACGCCATCACGAAGATTCTCGATTCACCCGCGCCGCCGGTGGTGACCGTGAGCAGCGATCGCAAGTGGCTGCTGATCACGACGTCGGACGTGCCCGAGACGACCATCGCGGAGCTGGCCGAGCCGACCATGTATCTCGCCGGCCGCCGCTTCTACTCGCAGCCGCAGCACCGCATCGACTTCGAAGGCGTGCGGACCGCGTCACTGAAGCCGGTGGACGGAGGCGCGGAGATCACGATCCCCGTGCCGAACGGCGCCCGCCTCACCCCGCCGCAGTGGAGTCGTGACGCGAAACGGCTGGCTTACTTCGTCATGACGCCGGACCGGATGACGCTGCACATCTTCGACGCCGCCACCGGCGCGAGCCGCGCCGTCACCGCGCCCGGCGGCCAGATCCCGGGACGCCTCGAACCGTCCGGCGGCTGGACCAGAGACGGCAGGCACTTCCTGTTCAGCGCCACCACCCGCGAGGGGGAAGCACTGTGGGTCGCCGATGTCGACGCGGGAACGGCGAAGCGCCTGACGCCGCCGCGGGTGAACTACGTCGCCGGCGGATGCGCGTGGACGGCCGGACGCGCGCCGGCCGTCTGTCTGCTGTTTCCCGAAGGGCGCGGCGCCGAGCCGAAGCGATCCGACGCGCCGGCCGGACCCATCGTGCAGGAATCCTACGGCCGCGCCGTCCCGGCGCGCACCAACACGTATCTCTTGAAGGACCGTCACGACGAGACGCTGTTCGACTACTACATGACCTCGCAGCTCGTGAGCATCGGGCTGGACGGCAAGATGACCCCGATCGGCAAGCCCGGCGTGCACGCGCTGCCCTCGGCGTCGCCGGACGGCAAGTACCTGCTCACCCGCGTGACGCATCGCCCCTACTCGTATCAGGTCGGCCAGGGCAGCTTCCCGGTCAGGACCGAGGTGTGGACCACCTTCGGCGAGTTGATGAAGACCGTCTACGACCGGCCGCTCGTCGAAGCGCAGCCGAGCATGCGCGACTCCACCACGCCCGGCGTCCGCACCATTACCTGGCGCGCCGATCAACCGGCGACCCTGATCATGGTCCAGGCGCTGGACGACGGAGATCCGCGCCGTTTGGTGGCGAAGCGCGATCGCGTGTCGATGCTGCCGGCGCCGTTCACGGGAGAGCCACAGCCCTTCCTCGACACCGAGATGCGCTACGGCGGCCTCCAGTGGCTCAGCCCGCAGGTCGCGCTGGTCAGCGATTTCAGCTCGCAGAAGACTCGCGCCCGCACCTGGGTGATCGATCCGTCGCTGCCGGACGGCGGCCCGCCGCGGCCGCTCTGGGACTACAACATCGAGGATCGCATCAACGCCCCCGGCAGCCTGATGTATCGCTACGATCTCGCAAGCGATCGCCAGCTGCCCATCACGAGCCCGGACGGCCGGTTCTACTACCTCACCGGTCCGGGCGCGTCGAAGGAGAAAGACGGCGATCGCCCGTACCTCGATCGGATGGAGATCGCGACGGGCAGGACGGAGCGGCTCTGGCAGTCCGCGCCGCCGAATTACGAAGCGGTGGTCGCGCTCCTCGATGCGTCGGCGGCGAAAGCGATCGTCCGGCGGGAATCGGCAAGCGAGCGTCCGGACTACTACGTCGTCGACATCGCGTCGAAGCAGGCGAGCCGCCTGACGAATCTTCCCGATCCGGCGCCGTTCTTCTCGACGGTCAAGGCGGAGCTGCTCACCTATACCCGTCCGGACGGGGTGAAGCTCTCCGGCACGCTGTACCTGCCGCCGGGATACGATCGCGCCCGCGACGGGAAGCTGCCGTTCTTCTTGTGGGCGTACCCGCAGGAGTTCATGTCAGAGGACGCGGCGTCGCAGGTCGCCGGATCGCCGTATCAGTTCCGTCGTCCCAGCCGCGCGGACCATCTGTTGTTGCTCGCCGCCGGTTACGGCGTGCTCGACAATCCAACGATGCCGATCGTGGGGAAGAACGGCGTCGAGCCGAATGACGGCTACGTGCCGCAGCTCGTCGCCAGCGCCAAGGCCGCCATCGACAAGCTCGAGGAGCTCGGCGTCGGCGATCGCGACCGCATGGGCGTCGGCGGGCACTCCTACGGCGCGTTCATGACCGGCAACCTGCTGGCGCACTCGGATCTGTTCCGCGCCGGCATCGCCCGCAGCGGCGCCTACAACCGGACGCTCACCCCGTTCGGGTTCCAGGCCGAGCCGCGCACGTACTGGCAGGCGCCCGAGGTCTACGATCAGATGTCGCCGTTCCATTTCGCCGACAAGATCAAGGAGCCGATCCTGCTGATCCACGGCACCCACGACAACAACCAGGGGACGTTCCCGGTGCAGTCCGAGCGGATGTTCGCGGCGCTCAAGGGCAACGGCGGAAACGTCCGCTACGTCCAGCTCCCGCTCGAATCGCACGGCTACATCGCCAGGGAGAGCCGGCGGCACGTGATCTGGGAGATGGTGAACTGGCTCGACACGCACGTGAAGCCGCCGAAGAAGGGGACGTCGCAGCACTAGCCGGATGGTCGCGATGACGACGGCGCGCCCGCAACGATCGGAAGCGGCGGAGTACTACTTCCGCTACATCGACGTGGTGCCCGAGGGGGACATCCGGCAGACGCTGACGCGGCAGCGCGGCGAGATGCGCGAGCTGTTCGGCGGCGTCGCGCCGGAGCAGTCCGGGTTCCGGTACGACGCCGGCAAGTGGACGCTTCGTGAAGTGGTCGGGCACCTGTCGGATACGGAACGCGTCTTCGCCGCCCGCGCGATGTGGTTCGCGCGCGGTCTCGACGGCGAGATGCCCAGCTTCGATCAGAACGTCTCGATCGCGGCGGGGCGCTTCGACGCGCGAACGTGGCGGAGCCTGGTCGACGAGCTGGATTCGGTGCGCGCGGCGACGGTGTCCCTGTTCGATGACCTGCCGGAGGCTGCGTGGGACGGCCGCGGCATCGCCAGCGGCAACCCGTTCACCGTCCGCGCGCTCGCCTGGCTCGCCGCCGGGCACGTGGAACACCATCTCCGGATCGTGCGGGAGCGCTACCTGGCGCCAGGAGCCCCGCGGCCATGACGAGCGGCTCGTCGCTCGGGCTCTGGCATCGTGGTCCGTTCACACCTGTCCGAACCTGCCCGATTGCCGCACTGACGCACTGCGCACTGACGCACTGACGCACTGCGCACCGCGCACCGCGCACCGTTCTGTGCTACCTTCCCGTAGGCGTTCCAGGGCGCCCCCCGTCCGCGGGCAGGACCGAGTCCACCTGAGTCAGTGAACGACGTTCGGACACGATCGCCGAACCTCCTTGCCCGACGCCAGCGGACCCCGGGCTGTTGAAGGAGGCTCGTATGCCCGCCCGCCGCCTGCCGATCCGCCCGGATTCCGATCAGCTCCATCATCAGGCCAAGGATCTCCTGAAAGCCGCGCACGCCGGCGATCCGGCGGCGATCGCGGAATTCCGCGAGCACCATCCCTCCGGCGTCGATCCCGCGTCCGCCAGGCTGGCCGACGCGCAGCTGGTGCTGGCGCGCGCGTATCAGGCGTCGAGCTGGACGAGGCTCGTTCATGCCGTGCAGCTCGCCGATGCCATCTGGCGCGACGACGTGGACGCGGTCCGTGCGCTCCTCGAACGGGACGCGTCGTTGATCCATGAAGACGTGCTGATCGGGAAGGACACCAACTGGGGCCCTCCCATGAGCTACGCCGCGAATCTCGGGCGCGATCGGATCGTCCGCCTGCTTCACCGCCTTGGCGCCCGGGATCTCGAGCACGCGGCGGGACGCGCGGCGCTTGCCGGCAAGGCCGACACCGTGCGCATGATCTACGAGCTGGCGGGGAGGCCGTCGCTCGACCGGTGGACGCTGGCGGGGCCGGCGTATACGTTGAGTGTGGAAGGCACCGCCGCGCTGCTCATGCTCGGCGCGCGGGTAGTGAAGCCGGACGGCCGCGTCGACTACAACACGATGGAGCACCTCCTCGGCACCGACAGCCGCAATCCGCCCGCGAAGCATCGCATCCTGGAGATGTACGTGGAGCACGGCTTCGAGCTGCCGGATACGCCGATCATGGCGCTCCATCGCGGCCGGATCGACCTGCTCGCCGCGCATCTCGCCCGCGATCCGGATCTCCTCACGCGTACGTTCGACAAGGCCGACGTCTATCCGCTGGCGCCTGCGTGCGCCGGCAAGCCGCACGTGGCGCAGGGGACGCCGCTGCAGGGCGTGACGCTCCTGCACGTCGCGGCGTACTTCGACGAGGTCGAGGTCGCCGGGTGGCTGCTCGATCGCGGCATGGATCCGGACGCACGCGCGGCGATCGACGGCGACGGCTTCGGCGGCTACACGGCGCTGTTCTCGACCGTCGTGTCGCAGCGGAACTTCTGGGTGAACTACGGCAAGGGGCAGCCGGACGAGGCGCAGTTCACGCGGCTCCTGCTGGCGCGCGGCGCGGATCCCAGCGTGCGGGCCTCGATTCGCGCCGGCCTCGAGCACGGACATGGCGGCGGGCCGATCCGCGAGTACCGCGGCGTGACGCCGCTCAGCTGGGGAGAGCGGTACCACGCGAAGATCTTCGTCAGCCGGGAGTCGCTGCGGCTGATCGCGGAGCGCGGGGGAACGGCGTGACCGCCGCCGGCGGACAGAAAGTATGATGAGCGCATGCTCAGCCGCCGTGAAGCGCTGGCCGCGCTCGCATCCGCCGCCGCGCTGCCGCTGATGTCCGGGTGCGCGCGCGACAAGGCGCCGGCGGCGACGACCACCACCGACGCCGGCGCGAAGGAGCTGCTCGACAGTGCGGCGGAGAACCTGCTGCGGCTGTTTCCCGAGACGGCGACCTCGCTCGGCGTCGACACCGGCGCCCGGGCGGCGCTGCGCTCGCAGCTCGCCGATCGCTCGGCCGAAGGTCAGCAGCGCGTCGCCAGGCAGGTCCGCGCCGATCTCGATCGCATCAGCGCGTTCAACACCGCCGGCCTGTCGCACGCGTCCCGCACCAGCATCGCGGTGGTGCGCAGCGCCTACGCGACCGCGCTCGAGGGGTTCGCGCTGCCGTACGGCGACATCACCGTCGGCGGCTGGCGCAACACGCCGTACGTCGTGATCCAGAACGTCGGCGCCTACCTCGACGTGCCGCGGTTCCTGGACAGCGATCATCGCATCGAGAACGCGGCGGACGCGGAGGCCTACCTGTCGCGCCTTCAGTCGTACGCGAAGCAGCTCGACGGCGAGCTGGGTCGCATGCAGGCGGCGCGTGCCGCCGGACTCGTGCCGCCGGCGTTCCTGATCGACAAGGCGCTGGCGCAGATGACGCTGTCGATCGCCAGCGCCCGCGCCGGCGGCAGCGTCGTCGAATCGATCGAGCGGCGCGCCAGGAACATTCCCGGCGACTGGGCGGGCCGCGCCCGCACCATCGCCGCGCAGGAGATCGCGCCCGCGCTGGAGCGACAGCTGCGCGAGCTGCAGGCGCAGCGCGCCGTCGCCACCGACGCCGCCGGCATCGCCGCGCGGCCCCGCGGCGACGAGTTCTACCGCTGGGCGCTGAAGGCGTCGACGACGACGAGCATGTCGCCGGACGAGATCCATCAGATGGGCCTGAGCGAGCTGGAGCGCCTGCACGCGCAGATGGACGGAATCCTGAAGGACATCGGCTACGCGCAGGGCTCCGTCGGCGAGCGGATGCAGGCGCTGGCCAGGGATCCGCGCTACAAGTTCGCCGCCGGGGACAAGGGGCGGGCGGAAATCATGGCGTTCATCGCCAACCGCCTGGACTGGATCCGCGCACAGATGCCGCGGGCGTTCAACACGCTGGTGACGCCCAATATGGAAGTCAAGCGGCTGCCGCCCGAAGAGGAGCCCGGCGCGCCCGGCGCCTACGGCGGCGCGGGATCGATTGACGGCAAGATCCCCGGACGCTACTGGATCAACCTGCGGACCACGGATCTGCACAGCAAGTACAGCCTCGCCGATCTGACGTTCCACGAAGCGATCCCCGGACACATCTGGCAGGGGGAATACACCCACGAGATGCCGCTGATCCGGCAGCTGCTCGCGTTCAACGCCTACTCGGAAGGATGGGCGCTCTATGCGGAGCAGCTCGCCGACGAGCTGGGCGCCTACGCGGACGACCGGGTCGGCCGTCTCGGGTATCTCCAGTCGATCGCGTTTCGCGCCTGCCGGCTGGTGGTCGACACCGGCATTCACGCCAAGGGCTGGACCCGCGAGCAGGGCGTCAGGTTCTTCGTCGACGTGAACGGCTCGAATCCGCACGAAGTCGCAAGCGAAGTGGATCGCTACTGCTCGTGGCCCGGGCAGGCCTGCGGCTACAAAGTGGGACACAGCGAGATCAACCGCCAGCGCGAGAAGGCCAGAGGCGCGCTCGGGGCGAAGTTCGATCTCAAGGCGTTCAACGACACGCTGGTGCTCGGCGGCAACGTGCCGCTCGACGTGCTCGCCGGGAACGTCGAGGAGTACGTCCGCGCCACCAACGGATAGCCGGCGCAGGCGATCGGCGTCGAGCCGGAACCGTCGGCGTCAGCGCTCACCTGCCGGGGTTGCGCGGAACCGCGGCGACTGAGAGGATGGCGTCGTGCGCACCTGGGTCAAGGTCACGATCGGCGGCGGCGCGGTCATTCTGCTCGCGCTCGCGGCGCTGGGGGCCACCGGCGCCTATTTCGTCCTGCGCCACATGGAGACGCGCAGCGGCAGCGAAGCGCAGGCGATCGAGGCGATCGACGCGGTCAAGGCGCGGTTCGGACCGCGCCCGCCGCTCGTGGAGATCACCGACCCGCGCCGTGCCGACATCCGCATCAACCGGCCCGTCGAGGCCAGCACGGTTCCCGTCAACACCATCCATGTGATCAACTGGAAGAGCGAGAACGGCGAGCTGGTCCGCACCGACGTGCCGCTCTGGCTGATGCGGTTCAGCACCGTCAACATCATCTCGCAGTTGGGGATCGCGCCGGCAGGCTTCCGGCTCACCGTCGCCGACGTCCAGCGCTACGGCCCGGGCATCGTCGTCGACTACGCGTCACAGGGGGCATTCCGGCTGCTGATCTGGGTGGATTGAACCGATGACGACGTTCGTCGTCGTCGGGTACCCACCGGACGGACAACCGCTCACCGGTCGCATCCCGCCCTACGACCCGCTGCGCTTGCGCGCCGGCGGCGCCGCCGGCGGCTCCAGCTTCCACCACCACTGCGGATCCAGCGCCTTCTGGCGCGGATACGTCTCGTTCAGCGTGGCCGCATCGTAGAGACGGCCGTTCTTCATCACCTCGGCGATCCTGCCGGTGTTCCTGATGTCGTCCAGCGGGTTGGCCTCGAGCACCAGAAGGTCCGCCAGCTTGCCGACCTCCAGCGAGCCCAGATCCTTCGCGAACCCGATCGCGTCGGCGCCGCCGATCGTCGCCGCCTTGAGTGCTGCGTGCGGTTTCATGCCGCCCGAGGCCATCATCCACAGCTCCCACAGCGCGCCGATGCCCTGCACCTCGCCGTGGGATCCGAGGCCGATCCTGCCGCCGCCGTTCACCCACTTGGTGAGCTGCTTCGCGTGCAGCGGGAACACGTACTGATCGGCGCGGTTCCAGTCGGTGTTCTTCCACTTGTCCAGCTCGTCGTGCGGCGTGAAGCGGCGCAGCCGGCGCTCGTCGTCCAGGTTCATCGCCGTCAGGTAGTGCTGCCGCCCGATCGGACCGCCGTAACTGACGATCAGCGTCGGCGTGTACGTGATCTGACTCGCCGCGCCGAGCTTCACTACGTCGTCGTAGAACGGACTGATCGGCAGCGAGTGCTCGAGGCCGGCGTAGCCGTCCTGCATCAGCGTCAGGTTCATGGTGAAGTTCGATCCCCCCTCGGTCGTCGGGGTGAGCCCGAGCTCCTTCGCGGCCATGATCACCCACTGGCGAACCTTGCGGTCGCCGACCATGTACTGCTTGATCGTCTTGGTGTTGTAGTGGTCCGAATAGCGCCGCAGCACGTCGCGCGCGTCGTCCAGACTGCGGATGTTGTCGGCGGAGAAGACGCCTGGGCCGGTCGAATAGAGACGCGGCCCGATCAGTTGGCCGGTGTCCATGAGGTCCTGATACGTCAACGCATCCTCGGACGATGTCTGCGGATCCCGCTGCGTCGTGACGCCGAAGGCGAGCTGCGCGAGGAACTGCGACACCTGGCTGCGGTGAACGCCCCACGACACCCACGTGTGCGCGTGGGTGTCGACGAGTCCCGGCATGATGGTCTTCCCGGCGAGGTTGCGCACGACCGCGCCCGCCGGGATGGCCACCTTGCCGCTCGGCCCGATCGCCGTAATGCGGTTGTCGGTGATGACGACGTCGCCGCGGGCGATGACTTCGTCTCCCTTCATGGTGATCAGCCGGGCGTTGCGCAGGGCGATGGTCCCTTTCGGCTTGTCCTTGTCGACGACGATCTCGACGTCGACGCGGTGGGGCTCGTATTCGAGCGTCGGGATGCGCGGCGGGGCCGGCGGCTTCTGCGCCGGCGGCTTCTGCGTGTCCGCCGGCGTGGATCCCGCCGCGGGCGGTTCCGGTGACGGCTTCTCGGGCGACGCGGCCGCCCCGCGCTCCGCTTCGGTCTCGGCCTTGACGCGGTTGGCGGCGTCGACTTCAGCCTGCGACGCGATGTCGTGGAGGAAGAAGCTGCGTCCGATCGAGAAGTACGCCGCCTGACTGTCCGTCGTCCAGCCGATGAAGTCGCCGCCGACCTTGGTGAGCCGCCATGTCGGCACCGATGACGAGGGGCCGGCCGAGACCGTCGGCGCGGCGCCGGCCACCGGCGGCACGACGATCATGTAGACGTTGCGGTTGGCCCGCGCCAGCGCGCGTTTTCCGTCAGGCGAGAGGATCACCTCGTCGGGCGTGGGCGGCGGACCCTGCTGGCCGGGAAGCGGCGGCGGCGCCGGCGCGGTGACCTTGACGATCGTCTTGATGTCGGTGCCGTCGTACCGCATCGAGAGCAGCCCCTCGGAGCCGGCCCAGACGTAGACACGATCCGCTTCGGGGCCCACGTGGGGCGCTTCACGTCCCTGCTGCGTCGAGCCGCCGGCCACCCACGCGATTCTCGAGACGCTGCCGCCGGCGGCGGGCAGCCAGACGTATTCCAGTTCGGCGGAGCCGCTGTGATTGCCGAAATCCTCGAGCGTCCGCATCCGGTGCATCTTCGATCCGCGCACGGCGACCAAGCGTGACCCGTCGCGCGAGTATGCGAGCTTGTCGTAGAACGCGGCGACGGCGGTGAGCCGCTCCGGCTGTCCCGTCCCATCCGCGCGCACGCGATAGATCCGTCCGCCGTCCTCGTCGCTCCAGGTGACGTACGAGATGAACTGTCCGTCGGGGGACCAGACCGGTCCGTGCTCCACATCCGTCGACGCGGTCAGCCGGCGGGCGTTGCGGATCGTGGCAGCGGCTGCGGCCGGCGGTTCGGCGGCGGGCTTGGCGGTCTGCTCGGTGGATGGCGTCGCGCTCTGCTCGGTGCCGGGCTTCTGCGCCGCGTCTTTGTCGCTGTCCGCGGCCGGCTTTT
This sequence comes from Vicinamibacterales bacterium, assembly GCA_035699745.1. Lineage (NCBI taxonomy): Bacteria > Pseudomonadati > Acidobacteriota > Vicinamibacteria > Vicinamibacterales > Vicinamibacterales bacterium. The sequence continues at coordinate 110,323 of DASSPH010000047.1, read as the reverse complement.
CCTTCTTCGTGCCCCGCCCCTGCGGCAGGTCGGCGATCCAGAGGCGATCGAGCGCGGTGAAGACGAGGCGTTTCCCGTCCGGCGACGGGCGCGCGCCGCGGATCTGCGAGACCCGCAGCTTCTCGTCGTCGATCGGATAGTCGAACTTCACCAGCGGCCCGAGCTGCTGATCGACTTTCGCGGTGAACGGGATCTCGACCGCCGCGCCGCTCGGCACCGCGACGCGCCAGATCTTGCCGTCGTAGCTGGTGATGAGCGAGCTGGAATCGGGCGTGAAGGCGGACTTCGGGTAGACGTCGCGATCGCGCGCGCCGCCGCCCTGACTGTCATCCCGCTGCACGTCCATCGTCAGCCAGCGATCCTCGCCGGTGGACAGATCGATCAGCTTCAACGCCTGCCGTGCGTCGTAGCGCGTCGAGTAGACCAGCCACTTGCCGTCAGGGCTCGGCACGGGACGGAACGCACCCTCTCCCTCGTGGGTGCGCACCAGCAGCCTGCCGTTCTCCCGATCGAGCTGGGCGATCTGATAGGGCCCGACCACGCGGGCCGAGCTGCGGAGCGGCGTGTGCGGATCGTAATCGGGGTCCGCTTCGTCGGCGATCAGGCGCGTGGCCAGTCCCGGGCGCACCGTGCCGCGGACGTTGACCCACAGCGTCTGCGAGCCCTTGCCGAACGCCGGACCGAGGATCGCGGGAGCCGCGGGGGCCGAACCGCCGCCGGCGGGAGCGGGGCCGCTGCTGACGCCGGTCATCTGCACGCCGGATCCGCCGCTTTCGTGGTACATCCACAGCTGCGCCCCCTTGGCGACGATCACGTACTCGCCGTCCGGCGCCCAGGTCGGCGACATGTAGCTCTCGCGCTCCGTGGTGCTGATGGCCCGCGGTTTCGTGCCGTCGGCGTTGGCCACCCAGACGTTCTCGGAGCCATTGCGATCGCTGATGAACACGAGCTTCTTGCCATCCGGCGAGAACGCCGGCTGCATGTCGTACGCCTGTCCGCTGGTGATGCGCGTCGCCTCGCCGCCGGTGACGGGCAGCGTGTAGAGATCCCCCAGCAGCTCGAAGACGATGGTCTTGCCGTCCGGCGACAGATCGAGGGACAGCCACGTCGCTTCCGACGTCGTGAACGACAGCGACCGTTCCGTGAGGAGCGGCAGCCCCTTGTTCTTGATCGCGTCGGCCGCGGCCTTGTCGTTCTGCGCGCGGGTCTGGGCGTACGGGGCATATGACGTGATCGCGGCGATGGCGACCAGGCACAGCAGGCGGGAGGCGAGTCTGAACATGGCGAACCTCTTGGTTGGAGAGCTGATTATAGGGCGCGGCCGCACTTTTCCATGCTCCGGCGGTCGATCGCGGCCGCAGTCTGCGCAGCCCGGCGACGGCGCGACGTCGAGCCGCCGTGGTGCTAGGATCCGCGGCGCGATGCTGACCGTCACCAAAGATCTCGTCCTGCCCACCACCGTCACCGGATCCTGGCCGCGGCCGCGCTGGTTCGACATGAGCATGTGGGGCCGGCCGCTCGACACCTGCATGATGGACACGCGGTATCGCGAGCAGTTCGGCGACGCGATGTCGACGGTCGTCGCCGACCAGCAGCGCGCCGGGCTCGACATCGTGACCCACGGCGACCTGCATTGTGACGACGACATGGCGGGGCGGTCGTGGCATCACTATCCGCTGCAGCGCTGGGCGGGGTTCGAGGGGGACTATCTCCAGTCCGAGGAAACGCGATCGCCGTGGCTGCGCTATCCCCCGGGCACGCTCCTCAACGAGATCTACACCGGCTGGCGCTGGCCGCGGGTCGTCGACACGATCGCGCACCGCCCGCTCGATTACCCGAAGATCTGGCGGCTGGCGCAGGCGCGCGCCAACCGGCCCGTGAAGTTCGGCACGTGCTGCTCGCAGGTGATGGGCCTGTTCCTCGACATTCACACCGCCAAGTACACCGATCACCGCCAGGTGATCTGGGACATGGCCGAAGCGATGAACAAGGAACTGCTCGCCCTGCGCGCCGCAGGGTGCCGGCTGATGCAGATCGAGGAGCCGACCATCCATTTCTGGGCCAACACGTACGGCCCGGACAGCGACGAAGTGCGGTTCATGATCGACGCGTTCAACCGCGAGGTGCAGGGACTGGACGACGTCGAGATCTGGATTCACACCTGCTGGGGCAATCCCAACATGCAGCGGGTGATCGAGAACGACCGTTACGAGACGTCGTTCGACCTGTATCTCGATCGGCTCAAGGGAGACGTCTGGACGGTGGAGATGACCGATCGTCAATTCAGGGAAATCGAGTTGTTCGGGCGCACGAAAGGCCGGCTGCCGAAGAAAGTCGCGGTCGGCGTCGTCAGCCACCGGACGCTGCAGGTGGATCGCCCGGAAGACGTGGCGGCACGAATCCGCCGCGCGCTGGAGCACATCAGCCCGGAGCAGTTGATCCTGTCGAGCGACTGCGGCTTCGGGCGCCAGGGCGGCAACCGGGACATCGCGTTCTTCAAGACCGTGTCGATCGCGCAGGGCGCGAACATCGTGCGGCAGGAGCTGGGGCTGCCGCTGTCGCCGGTGCCGGCTGCGGATCCGCAGCTGCAGACCGACATCGTGCCGAAGACGGGAGCGTAGGCGAGCGCGCCCGGTCGACGGGCGCCGACCAGAAAGGAAGCGGCGATGACCAGACGTGACTTCTTCACTTCCGCGGTTGGCTGGACGGTGCTGCTCCGATCGAGCCAGGCCGTCGTCTTCGCGCAACCGAAGCCGATGGCGGTCGATCTCGCGGCGCTCGCGGAGAGCGGCAAGCTCACTGTATTCAACCGCGCGGCCAGCAAGTTCGTCGATGGCGCGCGCCAGGGGGTGCGGATGAGCGAGCGCGAGAACGACGGCGTCGCCTACGTGCCCGGGATCGAGTTCGCGAACGGCACGATCGAGATCGATATCCGCGGCAAGGACGTCCAGCAGCAGAGTTTCGTCGGCGTGGCGTTCCACGGCGTGGACGGAACGACCTACGACGCGATCTATTTCCGTCCCTTCAACTTCCGCACCGACGATCAGGCACGGCGGGCGCGCGCCGTCCAGTACGTGTCGCACCCGGCGAATCCGTGGCAGAAGCTCCGCGCCGAGAGCCCCGGCAAGTACGAGAAGGGGCTCGAACCGCCGCCCGATCCGAACGGCTGGTTCCACGCCCGCATCGTTGTCGCCAGCCCGAAGGTGAGCGTGTTCGTCGGCGACGCAAGGCAGCCCAGCCTGGCCGTCGACCAGTTGAGCGACCGCCGCAAGGGGCTGGTCGGCGTGTGGGTCGGCAACACGTCCGGCGGCGACTTCGCGAACCTGCGACTATCGCCGGCGTAGCGCGAAACTCGGGCCGGGGCCGATACGTCTACATCCTCACGCGTGAGCGTCCACGCCATGATCATGCTGCTGCCGCGCCTGGCGCTGCTGTATCTGATCTTTCTCGTCTGCTTCGTGATCGGATCGGCCGCCGTGGCCGGCGCGCTGCCCGATCCGGCCGCGTCCGAACCCGGACTGGTGTCTCCAGGGGCGGGCGTGCTGATCATCGCGCTCGTCAACGTGGGAGTGGTCGCGGCGCTGGTCCTCGCCTCGCGCTGGCGAGGATGGAAGCTTGCGCTGAGCCTGGCGCTGGCGTACTACGGCGCCGTCACGCTGCTCACGCAGATCGAGACGTGGTATTTCCTGTCGTCCCTGACCGTGGACGAGTCAGTCCTGCCGCGGCTCTTCGTCATGGGTGTGCCGACGGCACTGGTCTTCGTCCCGCTCTCCGTACGCATTCTCGGAAAGTGGCAGCGCGGGGACGAGTCCGCCGCCTCGCACGGGCCGGCGCTCTCGGCAATCGAATGGACCTGGAAGCTCGCGGTCCTTTCCGTCCTCTACGTCGCGTTCTACTGGACCGCCGGCTACTTCATCGCGTGGCAGAATCCCGAGCTGCGCGCCTTCTACGGCCAGCCCGGCGATCCGCTGCCGTTCGTCGCACACACGCGCAGCGTCCTGCGCAGCGACCCGGGACTGTTCGCCTTCCAGCTCGGGCGCGGACTTCTGTGGGTCTGCTGCGCGCTGCCGATCGTGCGCGGTTCCGGCGTCTCAACCCCGCGCACGGCGCTGCTCGTCGCGCTGCTGTTCAGCGCGCCGCAGAACATCGCGCAGATTCTCGCCAATCCGCTGATGCCGATCGCCAGCGTGCGCCTGAGCCACCTGATCGAGACCGCCGCCTCCAACTTCCTGTTCGGCGTGCTCGTCGTCTGGATCCTCCGTCATCGCGAGGCAGAGCCATGACCGAAGAGCCACGCCGTCCTTTCCGCGCGGGGTTCATCGCCGCACTCCGGCGGACCCTCTTCGGCCGAGCGCCTGCACCGCCACCTCATATCACGATCGCTCTGTCGGGCACGCTGCGCGCCGGAGCAATCCTCGGCGTCATCTTCGGTGCCTGCAACATCGTCTTCAGCTGGCTGTATCCACTGTCGGACGACACGATTGCCGCGCTGCTCCGGTTCTACGGGCCGATGTTCGCGGCATGGGCGTTCGCCGCCTTCCGCGCCGCGCGGCGTGACGGCCGCGTCGGGTCCGGCCTCGCGACGGGCGCGGTCATCGCGCTCGCGACGTTCTTCGTGTTCGGGCTGATGAACCTCCTGCGGGTGAATCTCTTCCTGTACGATCTGACCGCCCGCGCCGACTGGCAGCGGATGATGGCGGTTTTCCGGGCGAGCGGCTTCGAGAGCCTGCGGACGTTCATCCTCGTGGAGTTCGTCAAGGAGCTGCCGCTCAAGCTCGCCGTGGCGGCCGGCATTGGCGCGATCGTGGGCCTGCTCGGCGGATCGATCGCCGCCGCCGACAAGCGGTTGACGTAGAATCGGCCGCTGAATGTTCGACCTGCGCACCGCGCCTGACACCGATCCCGTCGGCATCTATCGTCTCCGCGACGGCATCTACGCCGCCGACATGCTGCTCACGGCGATCGTCCACCTCGACCTGTTTTCGTGGCTCGACAAGACGCCGGCGACGAAGGACGACATCTGCCGCGCCTTCGAGATCACGGAACGCCCCACCGACGTGATGCTGACGCTCTTCGCGGCCATGGGGCTGCTGGAAGAGCGCTGGGAAATCTTCAAGTTGACCCCGCTCGCGCGCGAGCACCTGGTGAGCAGCTCGCCCTGGTTTCTCGGCCCGTACTTCGAGTCGCTGAAGAACCGTCCGGTCGCGCTCGATTTGCTGAAGGTGCTGCGGACGGGGAAGCCGGCCAGCTGGGGCAGCCAGCAGAACGAGAAGGACTGGCACAAGGCGATGGAGACGGAGGCGTTCGCCGCCCAGTTCACCGCGGCGATGGATTGCCGCGGCGTGTATCTCGCGCAGGCCGTCGCCAAGACCGTCGATCTCGCGTGGCGCAGCCACCTGCTCGACATCGCCGGCGGATCGGGCGTCTACGCCTGCTCGCTGGTGACCCACCATCCGCACCTCGCCGCAACCGTCTTCGAGAAGCCGCCGGTGGACAGGATCGCCGCCGGCGCGATTGCCAGGCGCGGCTGCGCCGGGCAGGTGCGGGTCGCGGCCGGCGACATGCTCGCGGATCCGCTGCCCGGCGACGCGGACGTGCACTTGTTCTCCAACGTCCTGCACGACTGGGACGAGCCCGTCGTCCGGCAATTGATCGGCAAGTCGTTCGAGGCATTGCCGGCCGGCGGCCTGATCGTCATCCACGACGCATTCCTGAACGCCGCCAAGGACGGACCGCTTCACGTCGCCGAGTACTCCGTGCTCCTGATGCACTCGTCGGAAGGGCGCTGCTACTCGACGCGTGAAATGGAGCGCTATCTCGCCGGCGCCGGGTTCCGCGATCCCGTCTACCGGGACACCGCGGCGGCGCGGGGCGTGATGACCGCGACGAAGTGACCTTCGTCACAAAGACGAGCCACCCGGCCACGATCCGCGGCATAATCAGCCTCGCACAGGAGGTTGTCCATGCGACGTTCACGCTCCTCGTGGCTGCAGATTCTCGCCCTCCTTCTCTCCACTGTTCCCGCCGCGGCCCAGTCGGGCACCGGCCGGATCTCCGGACTCGTCAAGGACAGCACCGGCGCCATCGTCCCCGGCGTCTCGATCGTGGTCACGCACGACGCCACCGGGGTCCGCCACGAGACCGTCACCAACGAGTCGGGCCTGTTCCTGTTTCCCAGTCTGCCGGTCGGCTCCTACACCGTTCACGCGCAGCTGACGGGATTCAAGCCGGTGACCAACCGGCAGAACGTCCTGACCGTCGGCAGCGAACTGAACCTCTCGATCGTGCTGCAGGCCGGCGATCTCCGCGAGGAGGTCGTCGTCACCGGCGCATCGCCCATCGTGCAGACGACGGAGTCGTCGGTCAGCACGCTGGTCACGAAGGAGACGATGGTCACGCTTCCGCTGAACGGCAGGAACCCGCTGCACCTGATCGGGCTGGTGCCCGGCGTCGCGGGGCACAGCGCCGAAGCGACGTCGTCGGGGGGGACCGCGACGCACTACATCAACGGCGATCGCGGGCGCGGCATCACGACGACCCAGGACGGCATCGACATCTCCGATCCGGTGATCCCGCGCGGCGAGCTGACCAACTCGCCGGTGAATCCCGAAGCGCTGCAGGAGTTCCGGGTGATCACCAGCAACGCCAAGGCGGAGTACGGCCGCTCGGCCGGCGGCCAGGTGGAGCTGGTGACGCGCAGCGGCACCAACACGCTGAACGGCATCCTCTACGAGTTCCTCCGCGACACGGCGCTCGACTCGAACTCGTACTTCAACAAGATCGCCGGGCTGCCCAAGGAGCAGCTGCGGCGCAACCAGTTCGGCGGCTCGGTCGGCGGCCCGATCCGGCGCGACCGCGCGTTCTTCTTCGCCAACTACGACGGCATGCGGCGGACCCAGGAAACGAGCCAGCTCGTCACCGTCCCGACCGCGTCGTTGCGGAACGGCGTCTTCCGGTTCGTGACCCAGACCTGCGCCGGCGAGACGGCGGCGCGTAACCGCCCCTCGTGCGTCGACGGGTCGGGGAATCCGCTGGTGCCCGTGTCGTCCTACAGCTTTGCGGCCAACGATCCGCGCGGACTCGGCCTCGATCCGGTGATGCAGAACGAGATCCTGAAGTTCCTGCCGCTGCCGAATGACTTCACCACGGGCGACGGCCTGAACACCGCCGGCTACCGCTGGAACTCGCCGTCGGAAGCGCCGGTGGATTCCCTCACGACGCGGTTCGACCTCACGCTGAATCGCGACCAGTCGGTCTTCGTGCGCTACAGCAACGCGTTCCGCAACGACCTGATCAACGACATCATCAACACGACGCCGAGGCCGATGAGCTGGCCGGCGCGCGTCCGGCTGTCGGATCAGCAGGGTGCGTCGATCGGCCACAAATGGACGCTCACCACCCGCCTGGTCAACGAGATCACCGGCGGCTACACGCGCAACGTGCTCGACTTCGCCGATCCGCAGCATCCCAGGACCTACGAGATCTGCCGCGGCAGCTGCATCTTCTCGAGCCCGTTCGTCTACTGGCCGGGCACGTCGCGCAAGCCGACCGAGCTGCAGTTCCTCGACAACCTGACGTGGATGCGCGGGCGGCACGCGCTGAAGGGAGGCGTGAACGTCCGCCGGTACTACATCTCGCAGGCACGCGGCGCGGGGAATCCGTTCGGCATCTATCCGAGCATCACGTTCAGCCGCCTGGACGCGGCGTTCAGCGGAATCAACGCGCTCGGCGCCGTCCGTCCGGACGGCAGCCGCGTCGATCTCACGGCGTCGGGCATCAACGCCACCGACCGCAACAATCTGAACACGCTGTACAACGTCCTGCTCGGGCGCATCGGCCGCATCGACCAGGCGTTCTACAGCAACGGGCAGCAGTTCGTCGCGCTGCAGCCGCTCACGCTCGATCAGCGCATGGGCGAATACAACTTCTACGTGCAGGACGACTGGCGGCTGCGGCCCAACGTGACGCTGAACCTCGGCCTGCGGTACGAACTGAACAGCGTGCCGTACGACGCCGCCGGCGTGCAGGTGCAGCCGGACAAGCCGCTCGACGGCAGCCAGGGGCCGGTGACGTTCGTGCAGGCGGGACCGGGCACGGGCCGGCAGTGGTTCGCGCGCGACAACAACAACTTCGCGCCATCCGCCGGCATTGCCTGGGATCCGAAGGGCAACGGCCGCACCTCGATCCGCGCCAGCTACCGGCTGGCGTATCAGCGGCTCATCACCTGGGCGCTGAACGTCGTCGAGCAGCGGCAGCCCGCCACGTCGCTGAACCAGTTCGTGGTCGCGCCGCGGGATGTGACCATCGCCGGATCCGACCAGGTCCTGCGGCTGCAGGAGTTCCTCAAGGCCGCCCGGCTGCCCAATCCGCAGACGGCGACGACGGTGTCGATCAGCAACGGCGTGCCGGCGCTGCTGACGCCGCCGTCCATCAACCGCACGCCGCCGACCAACCGCAACGAGCAGCCGCTGTTCTTCGATCCGGACATCCGCACGCCCTACGTGCACCAGTACGTCGTCGGCATCCAGCGCGAGCTGTGGCGCGGCACGCTGATCGAAGCGTCGTACGTCGGATCGCGCGGGCGCAAGCTGTTCCGGATGATGAACGTCAACACGATGGATCTCGTGGCCAACGGCTTCATCCGCGATTTCCAGGCGGCGCGCCGCAACCTGCTCGCCAGCGGCAACGCGAACGTCGGGGAGTCGACCGGCAATCTCGGGCGGCTGTTCGGCGGCACGATTCCCTCGAGCAGCTTCCCGGATATCCAGAACAGCAACGCCGGCGTGCTCGCCGACGCGCTGGACCGCGGCACCATCGGCATCGGTCTGCTCGCCGCCGGGCTGCCGAACACCTTCTTCCGCCCCAACCCGCAGTTCAGTCTCGCCGGTCTCGGCTGCTCGTGCTCGAGCTCGGAGTACAACGGGCTGCAACTGCAGATTCAGAAGCGCCTGGCGAGCGGCCTCGCCTTCGGCGCCAACTACACGCTGGCGAAGTCGACCGACGACGTCTCGAACGACACCCGCGGCGCCGGCACCGAGCTGGTGGTGCCGTCCGATCCGAAGCGCCTCGCGCTCGACAAAGGGCGCTCCGACTTCGACGTGCGGCACGTCGTTCGCGGGCACGCGATCTGGGATCTGCCGTTCGGCAGCGGCCGCCGCTTCCTGTCCGACGCCTCGGGATTCGTCAACGGGCTGGTGAGCGGGTGGCAGGTGAACGGCATTCTCGACATGTCGAGCGGGTTCCCGCTGACCGTGTTCTCCGGCTTCAACACGTTCACGTTCTACGACAGCGGCACGCGCGTGGCGACCGCGAGCGGGAGCGGCACGTCGAACCGTGCGACCTACTCCGGCAGCACGTCGATCGGCCGCGTGCGCCGGACCGATCGGGGCGTCGAGTACTTCACCGCCGAGGAGCGGGCCGCGTTCGGCACGCCGGAGGCGGGGGAGATCGGTTCGGCGCGGAACCAGTTCACCGGGCCGGGATTCTTCCAGGTGGACTTCGGCGTGTTCAAGAAGGTCCCGGTCGCGCGCGGTCAGCTCGAGCTGCGCATGGAAGTCTTCAACCTGTTCGACACGGTGAACTTCAGCGATCCGACGATTCTCGCGACGTCGGGCAGCTTCGGCTTCATCACCGACACGCGCGTGCCGCCGCGGATCGTTCAGCTGGGGGTGAAGTTCTACTTCTGATGCCGCCCACCGTCAGCGTGCCGGCGGGCCGCGTCCCCATCTGCTGCTTCGTGCTGTTCGGTTGGTTGTCGACGGCGATTGCCGCGGCCGGGCAGCCCGGCAGTGACGCGGTTCCTCCCATGCCGCGGGCGTTTGCCGGCGGCTCGTTCGGTTTTGCGACGAGGGATCCCGAGGCGCGCATGCGCCTGTACCAGAACGCCTCCTCGCGGACGTGGACGATCGACACGGGCATCGGTCTGGGGTCGCGCCTGAGTGCCGGCGTCGAGTACTCGAAGCCGAGTGTGTTGACGGGTTCGACCGTGGTGGGGGTCGGCCGCACGCAGATCGCCGGACGCGAAGTGGAACACGTCGTTGCCGGTGTGCTGCGCGGCCGGCTGGCGGGGCGCGGGGCCTGGGCCGTCGACGTGGTCGGGGGCGCGGGGATCCTCGTCCACCAGCATTTCAGGGGCAGTTGCACGCCTCCGCAGGAGCCGCGAACGAAGTGTGCGACGGAGCAGCGCACGTTGTACGGGCGATCGCCGGCGATCGTCGCGGGCGTTGACCTGCCGGTGCAGGCGGCGCCCCATCTCGCGGTGGTGCTCCAGCCGCGGTATTTCGTTCTGCGCCGCGGCGACAGCCCGGCGGGCGCGGGCTTCCAGGACGAACACCGATCGTCGACGCGCTTCGCGGTCAGTGCCGGCGCCCGCGTGATGTGGTGACCGCTACGGATTCCAGCGCATCGCGTCGAGGCGGTTGCGGGCGGCGGTGATGTCGCGCTTCAGGCGGCGGACCATGTCGGCGACCAGATCCTTGCCGCGCGCGGCGGCGGCGTCGACCATCGTCTTCAGCTGCCAGAGCGGCGTCGCCTGCATCCCGGCGAGGTCGGCGGCGCATGACTCGAGCTGTTCTTCGACCTGCGCGATGCGTCTGACCAGGCGCGCCCGCGCCGCCTCGGGATCGGTCCCCTGCACCGCCTCGGGGCTTCGCTCCCACGCCTCGAGGATCGAGCGCAGGCGCTCCTCGTCGCCGAGCGCGTAGGCGCGATTGGCTTCGATCATCAGGTGGTGGCGCCGATCGCGGGTCTGCTCGTCGGCCGCGAGGTCGGGATGAATCGTCTTGGCGACGTCACGGAACAGCCGGCGAACGGCGTCGGACGTGAAACGCGCCGGCGTATCCGCCGGGCCGGCCGTGGGAGCCGCCGGCGCCGGGCCTTGCGAGCCGTCCACCAGCCTGGACAGCTCGCCGAGCTCTGCCTCGGCGATCGCCTGCTCCAGTTCGTCGAGCTCCTCGTGCAGCTGGCCGACTTCCCGCCGGTAGCGGAGGCGGAACGCCTGGAGGTCCGCCTGCACCCGCGCGATTTCGGCCGAGCGTTCGCCGAGGCGCGCCTGGAGTTCGGCGAGCCTTGCGCGCAGCGGCTCCATGTTCTCGTCGGGTGAAGGCTGCGAACGGACGAGCGGCATGATCCGGTAATGCTAACACCCGCGTTATGCGATTCTGTGTCATGGCTGTTTCGCCTTCCAGCGTGACCTTCACCTCGATTGGCCGCGTGCGGTCGCCGTTCCGCGAGACCTCGGAGATCCCGAAGGGGCTCGGCGCGGAGCATCGAGCGGAAGGAGTTCTCGAGATCGATCCGCGGTACCAGGCCGGGCTCGCCGATATCGAGGGGTTCTCGCATCTGTACGTGCTGTGGCACTTCGATCGCGTCGCCGATGTGGAGCTGACCGCGTGGCCGCCTGCGGACGATCGGCCGCATGGCGTGTTCGCCACGCGATCGCCGCAGCGGCCGAACCCGATCGGGCTGACGGTGGTCGAGCTGCTCGGCCGGGACGGCTGCCGTTTGCGCGTCGCCGGCGTCGACATGCTCGATGGCACGCCGATCCTCGACATCAAACCGTACCTGTCCAGCGTTCCCCAGGACGCACTCCGGCGCGGGTGGCTCGCGGAGGCGGAGGCGAGGCGAAAGGCTACTTGATTCGGCTTCCCGTCAGGAAGCGGCGGTAGCTGCTGAAGACCTGCGTGCGGCGGGTGGACTGCAAGCCGCTGCGCACCACCGTGACCATTTCGATCGACTCAGGCAGGAGCAGCGTCTCGTCGGGATCGCTGAACGCGACCTCCTTGTAGCGCAGCGTCACGTCGTCGCGATCGAGCGTGAGCCATGGTGTGAACCGGTACTTCCGCTGCAGCGGCTCCGGGACCCGGATGTCGGTCGGGCCGGTGAGGTGCCGATCGAGCCGCAGCACGTCGTGCGTTCTCGCGTCGACCCACAACCGTCCTCTGATGGCAACCGGTCCCTTCCAGTCGAAGCAGTCGTCGTGGCCGTACTCGTCCCGGATCAGCTCCGGCCGGCTCGCCCGCTGCATCGAGGTGAAGTCGATCACGAGCGCGGCGCGATCACGCTCGCGGCCATCCCGCACTGCCGTGAACCGGTATTCCTCACGATAGCCGGGCAGCAGGAAGGTGAGCATTTCCGGCGACTGGGGTGTCGGGTCGGTACAGCCGGAGCGATCCCTGGCGTCCCGCTCGCGCGGTTCTCGCCCGTTGATGCGGCGGATCTGACGCGTCACGCGCGCCGCCGGCAGTCCGTCGCCGTCGGCGCCCTCCATCTCGACGCGCAGCTCGGACTCGACCATGCGGGCGAATCCGTCCGGCCCCCAGTCGGATCGGATCGGCGTCACGGTCGACTGCTCGGTGCAGATGAGTTGCTGGGCGCGACGGTAGTACGCGGCCACGCGGTCGCCGACGCGCGCGATCAGCGCCGCGACGTCGGCGCGGTCCTGCGCGGCGGTCGCGCGCGCGATCGTATCGAACGCGACGATCGTCGCGCCGGCGAGCAGCACCGCAGACAGTGTGCGGCCCATGACCGCAGATGATAGCCGACAACGCAAATCGGAGTAGGATGCGGTCGCGGCCGAGGCCTGCCGTGACCTACGAGCAAGTCGTCGAACTCGTGCTCCGCGACGTCGAGGCGACGCTGGGCGCCTCCGCCCGCCGCGAGGCCGCCGCATTCACCCGTCTCGAACGCCGGCTGGGAAACGTGCCCGACGACGACCCGCGGGCGATCGTCGATCGGCTCCAGACCTACATTCACGACTGCTTCATCGATCCGACCTGGCCGGCGTGTCCGCTGCACGAGACCCATCCCCTCTGGTTCGGCAAGCACGACGCCTGGTGGTGTGCGATGGACGACGTGAAGATCGCGCCGCTCGGCGAGCTCACGGGCCGCGCGCCATAGTCCGGCGCCGCCTTGACGCGGAGGCAGAGACCCCGTAGCCTGAGGACGCGTCGCAGGGCGCATCCCGTCCGCGGAAAGGGCCGAGCCCACCTGTGCGCGCAATATCGACCGTCTCTCGATCTTCTTTCAGCCCGGCTGGCGGACACGGGCGCTGTGAAAGGAGATCCCATGCGTTCCCTCCCATCCCGTCCGTCGATCGAACAGCTCCGCAAACAGGCCAAGGACCTCGCGCGCGACAAGGGCATCCGGCTGTCGGACGCGCAGCGGCTGCTCGCGCGTGAGTACGGCTTCACCCGATGGGATCGGCTCCTCGCACACGTTCGCGGCGCCAGGACCGGGGCGGCGCTCACCGCCGCGCTGATCCGGCCGGTGGAACTGCGGCCCGGCCGTCCCTACGCCCTGCCGGACGGCACGACGGTGACGACCGACGACGTGTATGCGACGTTCGTCGCGGCGCGCGCGGGCGACCTGGCCGGCATGAAGCGTTTGATCGCGCGCGCCCCCGGGCTGGCGATCGTCGAGTACAACTACACGCCGCCGATCCATTTCGCCGCGCGCGAAGGCCACCGGCGAATCGTGGAGCTGCTGATCGCGCGGGGCGCCGACCTCGCGTATCGCAGCTATCCGTTCGCCGACTCGCTGCTCACCATCGCGGAGGATCACCAGCATGCGGAGGTGGCCGATCTGGTGCGGCGGCACCTGGCGACACGATTTCGGGTCGCCGACGGAACCCGCGTCATCATCGACGCGGCCAGGGACGGGGATCTGAGCGGCGTGCAGGCGGAGATCGCCAGAGATGCCGCCCTCGCGGCCGCGGCGAACGAGACCGGCGACACCGCGCTGCACCACGCGGCGCGCCGCCGCAGCATGGAGATGGTGCGGATGCTGCTCGATGCCGGCGCCGACGCCGACGCGATCCGCGGCGACGGCTATCGCCCCATCCACCTCGCGCTGATGACCGGCTCCGCCGCCGGGGCTCCGTCCCCCGAAGGGCGCGCCATCGCCGATCTCCTGCTGGCGCGGGGCGCACGCTACACGATGTTCCTTGCCGCGCTGCTCGGCGACGCCGCGTTCGTCCGCCGCTCGCTCGCGCGCGACCGCGCCATGGCCAACGACGAAGACACGAATCATCATCGCCCGATCTCGGGCGCGGTGCGGCGCGGCGACCTCGAGCTGGCGCGGCTGCTGCTCGAGCACGGCGCGGATCCGGCGCTGCCGGAGGAAGGGGCGCCGCGCGGCCACGCGCTGTGGGCCGCGGCATACGCGGATCGCGCCGATCTCGCGGAACTGCTCCTGCGGCACGGCGCCGACCCGAACGGCATGGTCGAATCGAGCGGAACGCCGATGATGATCGCGCGCGGCAAGCCGGCGCTGCTGGCGCTGCTCCGCGCGCACGGCGGCATTGAATCGCGAGGCAGGCACGACGACATCGGCCGCGCCGTGATCGAGCGCCGCTTCGACGTCGCGGAGCGGTTGATTGCGGCGGATCCGGCGATCCTGAACGACGAGGAATGGGGGGACGGCATCCTTGCCGGGCCCGCCAACGCCGGCGCGCACGATGTGCTGGCGTTCCTGATCCGCCTCGGCGCCCGCGTGCCGCCGGTCTCGAAGTGGGCGCCGTACTACTACTTCAAGCACGAAGCGACCGCGGCGTTCCTGCTCGAGCGCGGCATGGACCCGAACCACATGAACTGGCATCGCCTGACGCTGCTGCATCACATGGCAGCGGAGGGAGAGATGGGCAAGGCGCGTCTGCTGCTCGACCACGGCGCCGCGATCGACGCGGTGGACGAGGAATACCGCTCGACGCCGCTCGGCGTGGCCGCCCGCCGCGGGCAGCTGGCGATGGTGGATCTGCTCCTCAGCCGTGGCGCGGATGCCGCCCGCGCCGGCATGCCGTGGGCGACGCCGCTCGCCTGGGCGCAGCGGAAGGGGCACGCCGCGGTGGCGGCGCGCCTCGAACGGCCGTGATCCGTTTGCCCCCGCCGGCGCGCTATCATCCGAGGTCTGGCGGAACAGACATGCGACTCGACATTTACGTGAACTACCGCGGGCGCTGCGAAGAGGCCTTTCAGTTCTACGAACGGCATCTTGGCGGACGCATCACCGGCATGGTGCGGCACGCCGAACAGCCCAATCCCAACATTCCGGAGGCGTGGAGCGGCAAGATCCTCCACGCCCGCATTGCGATCGGCAATGCCGTGCTGATGGGGGCGGACGTGCCGAACGCGGAGCCGATGCGCAGCGCCTACCTCACGCTGACGCTCGACGGCGAGGCCGAGGCCGAACGGATCTATGCTCTGCTCACGGACGGAGGAGAGATCTTCATGAAGCTGGAGAAGACGCCCTTCGCGAACCGCTTCGCCATGTTCCGCGATCGCTTCGGCACCTCGTGGATGCTGCTGCAGCAACCGGCCGCGGCATGAATCCCGCGCGCCTGGTCGTCCTCGTCCTGCTGGTGCTGAACGGCGATTACGCGCTGGCAGTGTCGCGGAGGCGGTGATGACGGACGACGAGTTCCGTGTCATCGCGCTCGGATTGACGGGGGCGTCCGAAGGGGCCCACATGGGCCACCCGGATTTCCGCGCCGACGGCCGCATCTTCGCAAGCCTGCGCGGCGACGGACAGCGCGGCATGGTCAAGCTGACGCCCGATCAGCAGGCGGACTTCGTGCGCCGCAGCCCGGGCGCGTTCACGCCGGAGAGCGGCGCGTGGGGACGCCAGGGCTGCACGGCGGTCTGGCTGGCGCGTGCGGACGAAGAGGCCGTCGGCGAGGCGCTGACGCTGGCGCGGCGCAACACCGCCGAACGGGCGGGGCCGATCGCGAAACGCGCCGCGACGCCCGCTCCGGGGTTTGCGCCGGCGGTGGTCGCGGCGATCGCTGCCGCGAAAATTCTCGGCGTCCGCGCCGGCGCCAACTCGACCCACCGGTTCATCGGCGTGTGGCCGGTCGTGATCGGCGGCCGGGTGTATGCGCGGTCGTGGTCGCTCAAGCCGGCCGGCTGGTATCGCACGTTCCTCGAGGATCCGCTCGGCGCGATCCAAGTCGGGCGGCGGACCATTCGCGTGCGCGCGCGTCCGGTGCGGTCGGCGCGGATCAGGGACGCCGTCGAGCGCGCCTACGCCGCGAAGTATCCGACGCAGGGCTCGCGCAAGTACGTGCGCGGCTTCCGGTCGAAGCGGCGGCGCGAAGCCACCGTCGAGTTCCTGCCGCGCGCCGCAGCGCGCTGAGCCGATTGACAGCACCGACCATGGACTACACGACCTTGACGCTGGCCGAGGTACGCGCCCATCTCGACGAGATCGCGCGGGACGCGCAGCAGACCTTCGGCCACCTGAACGCGCGGCAGCTCAACTGGCGGCCCGATGAAACGCGCTGGGGCGTTGCGCAATGCTTCGAGCACCTGCTCACGACGAACCGGATGATGCTCGACGCGGCCCGCGCGGCCCTCGACCCGGCCGCGCCGCGCACGATCTGGCAGCGGCTTCCGGTCCTCCCCGGGATGTTCGGGCGCCTGATGATCCGTTCGCTGACGCCCACCGCGACGCGTAAGCTGACGGCGCCGGGGGCGGCGCGTCCCGCCGCCAGCCACGTCGCCGACGACGTGGTTCGAAGGTTTGCCGATCAGCAGCGCGAGGCGGCGGCGTGGATCGGCGGCCTGGAGGCGGCGCGCGCCGCGCGGACGATCATGGCGTCGCCGTTCCTGCGCGTCATCACCTACAGCGTGCTGGACGCGTGCCGCCTGATCGCGGCGCACGATCGGCGGCACCTGGAGCAGGCGCGCCGGGTCATGCAGATGCCGGCGTTCCCCGCGCCTGGCGGCTCCGCGTGATTCGAGCGCGTCAGCGCCTGCGTCCGACGATCAGCATCGCGATGCCGCCCACGATCGCCGCGGCGCCGAGAACCGGCGGCAGCGGGATCGTCTCGCGCCGTTCGGCGGTCGCTTCGATCGGTCCGATGTCGAGCACCTTTTCTTCGCGCGTGTAGCTGATCCCGCCATAAGCCAGGGCGAGGACCCCGAGCACGATCAGGACGATGGCCGCGATCTTCATGCGGAATGGTAACCGATGAGCGAGCGGGCGGTCCGGGCGTCGAAGACCGGCGCGATCGACGCCGTCCGGAGTCTCGACGTCGAGGCCGCGTCGCCCGATGTCGCGGCTGGCGACAGGCGCGATACGCGGTGCCTGGCCGCGCTACGATGATCGCAATGACCGAACCCGAAGTGTGGCTCCGCGGTCCGATCGACGGCGTGCCGGCGCACCTCCAGCCGGTCGCGCACGGTCTGCTGCAGTGCCGCGAAGAGCTCGAGCGGCTGCTCGCGGGGATGCCGGCGTCGCGCCTCTGGCGATCGGACGGCGGCGCCGCCTCGATCGGCTTTCACGTCCGTCATGCGATCGGCAGCCTGGATCGCCTGTTCACCTACGCGCGCGGCGCGATGCTGTCCGACGCGCAGCGTCAGGTGCTCGCGCAGGAATCACAGCCGGACCCCGGCCTCGCCGCCGACGATCTGCTCGCCGCGTTCGAGGCGGCGGTGACCCGCGCCATCGATCAATTGCGCGAGACCAGCGAAGCGACGCTGACGGATCGCCGGCTGGTCGGGCGCGCGCAGATGCCGTCCACGGTCATCGGCCTGTTGTTCCACGCCGCCGAGCACACCCAGCGCCACGTCGGCCAGGCGGTGACGACCGCCCGGTTCGTCGCGGCAGCCGAAGGCACCGTGCCGTAAAGAAGGCGCTGAAGCGCACCCCGACCCCAGCCCTGACGCCCCGCGCGCCGCGCCCCGCGCCCCGCACCGCGCACTGCGCCCCGCGCCCCGCGCCCTGCGCACCCCGCACCGCGCACCGCGCCCCGCGCACCCCGCACTGCGCACCCCGCACTGCGCACCCCGCACTGCGCACCCCGCACTGCGCACTGCGCACCCCGCACTGCGCACCCCGCACCGCGCACCGCGCACCGCGCACCGCGCACCCCGCACCGCGCACTGCGCACTGCGCACCGCGCACCGACTATACTGCTCCCGTGCCCGTCCCCCCTGACGGCGTCCCGCGACGGCGGCTGCGTCTGTGGCCGGGTGTGCTCCTGGCCGTTCTCCTCCTCGCCCTGAAAGTTGTCGCGCCGCTGGTGGCCCCGCAGGCCACGCCGCTCGGCGTACTCGCCGGCCCGCTGCTCGGCCTGCTCATCGGCGTCTGGTGGGCCTTCTTCAGCCGCGCCCCTCGCGCGGAGCGCTTCGGCGCGATCGTCTTGATCGCCGCGGCGATGCTCGTCGCCTCACGGTTCCTCCACGTCTCGATCGCGACCGGGATGATGGGATACATGTTCCTCGTCTTCGCGATGCCGGTGCTGGCGCTGGCGCTCGTCGCATGGGCGCTGGCGACCGAGCGATGGAGCGAGCGCCCGCGCTGGATCGCGCTGGTTCTCATCGTGCTGATCGCCTCGGGCGCGTGGACGCTGCTGAGGACCGGCGGCTTTTCCGGCTACGTCGACCACGATTTCGCCTGGCGCTGGACGCAGACCGCGGAAGAGCGCCTGCTCGCGCAGGCGAACGACGAGCCGCCGCCGGCACCGGCTGCTGCTGCTGCTGCTGCCGGCTCCCAGGGGCCGGCGGCCGCCTCCCAGCTTCCGGCTGGCAGCGGCGAGCGGCAAGCGGCAAGCAGCGAGCCGCAAGCGCCAAGCGGCGAGCGGGAAGCCGCAAGCGGCGAAGCTGCGGGCGGCACGCGGGAAGCTGTTAGCGGAACGCCGGTGGCCGGCGTGCTCCTGTGGCCAGGGTTCCGCGGTCCCTCGCGAGACGGCGTCGTGCACGGCGCGGCGATTCGCACCGACTGGAGCGCGGCGCCGCCCGTCGAGATGTGGCGGCGCCCGGTTGGTCCGGGCTGGTCCTCGTTCGCCGTGCTCGGCGATTTGATCTACACGCAGGAGCAGCGCGGCGAGGACGAAGTCGTCTCGGCCTACAGCCTGACGACGGGGAAGCCGGTGTGGCGGCATCACGACAAGGCCCGCTTCTGGGAATCGAACGGCGGGCCGGGTCCGCGGGCGACGCCGGCGATCGCCGACGGGCGGGTCTACACGCTGGGCGCGACCGGTCTCGTGAACGCGCTCGACGCGCGGACCGGCGCCCGGCTCTGGTCGCAGGATGCGGCGAAAGACACCGGCGCCCGGCGGCCCGAGTGGGGATTCGCGGGGTCGCCGCTCGTCGTGGATGGTCTCGTCGTCGTCGCGGCGAGCGGCGTGCTGGCGGCATACGACGCGCGGACCGGAGCCCGCCGCTGGATCGGACCGGAAGGCAGCGAAGGCTACAGCTCCCCGCAGCTCGCGACGATCGACGGCGTCAAGCAGGTGCTGCTGATGAGCGGCACCGGACTCGCCAGCGTGTCGCTGGCTGACGGCGCCCCGCTGTGGCGCCACGAGTGGAAAGGGTTTCCGATCGTGCAGCCGGCGCTGACCCCGGACGGCGGCGTGCTCATCGTGGCGAACGAAATGAGCGGCACCCGGCGCCTCGCGGTGAAGCACAGCGCCGGCACCTGGGCCGCGGAGGAGCGCTGGACCTCGAACGGGCTGAAGCCCTGGTTCAACGACTTCGTCGTGCACAAGGGGCACGCGTTCGGGTTCGACGGAACGATCCTGGCGTGCATCGATCTGGCCGACGGCACCCGCAAATGGAAGGGAGGGCGTTACGGTGGCGGACAGCTCGTGCTGCTGCCGGACCAGGACGCCCTGCTGGTGATCTCCGAGCAGGGAGAGCTCGCGCTGGTGAGCGCGAGCCCGGACGGGTTCAGGGAGGTCGCGCGCGCGGCGGCCATCGAAGGGAAGACGTGGAACCACCCGGTCATCGCCGGCAACGTCCTGCTCGTGCGCAACGGCGAACAGATGGCCGCATTCCGCCTGGCGTCGCGCTAGTCACGCCGCAGATCCGCGGCGGGTCGCGGCTGGACGTGGATGCCGCATTCGAGCTTCCGTCCGCCCCATCGTCCCGATCGGTCGTTCGAGGGATCGAGCGGCAGCGACGTGCACGGCTCGCAGCCGATGCTGGTGAAGCCGAGATCGTAGAGCGGGAGCAACCGGATGCCGTGCGCCTTCGCGTAACGCCAGACGTCCGCCTTCGTCCACGCGGCCAGCGGACTGACTTTCCGCAGCACGAGGCCGTCCGGCAGGGTGAACCCGGCGATCTCTCTGAGCTGCGCGCGCGACGGGGACTGGTCGCGGCGCAGCCCGGTGAACCACGTGTCGTGCCGCCGGAGCGCCGCGAAGAGCGGCGCCGCCTTGTGCCGCGCGCAGCAGGCCTCGGTGCTCTCGCGCCACAGACCCGGCGCCGGTTCCTGCGCGCGCAGCGTCACGACATTCAGATCCCACCGCGCGGCCAGCTCGTCACGATATTGAATCGTCTCGGCGAAGTGGTGCACGGTGTCGAGAAAGAGCACCGGGATGCCCGGACTGATCTGCTGCAGCAGGTGCAGCAGCACGACGCCTTCGGCCTGAAAGCTCGACGTGACGCAGGGCGCCGCCGCGCGGTCGATTTCGTCGGCGATGAGCGAGACGGTCTGGTCGATGACGGAAACGTCGAAAACGTTGGACGACATGCGCTTCTCCCTGGAAACAATCGAATCGCCACGGCAGGACGTCCGGCGATCTGCGGGAGAAGCGTAAAGAGCTATGCGTGGGAAAGGCCTCTCACCTGACGACCGCCGGCACCGTACACGAGCAGCGACACGCCTGCCCGGTGATGCGCGACGGACAACAGGTGAAAGTCGTCATGCGGATATCTGCGACGAGCCTATCACAATGCCGCACCGACATTTTTGTCGTGCTCGCGGACGACATGAACATTTGTGTTCCTTCGCGGCGGATCCGGCCGCGCGCCGGGCAGCCCGTCGAAACTCGCCGGCCCTGAAACCGACATGAATGTCGGTCCGGTCACGGACGATCGACGAACTTGTCGGTTGCCTCCGCGCGATCGCTGAGGTTTTTCGCGATCCCGCCGGATCCCGCCTTGCTCCTCCCCCGCGCAGACGGCAATTTTCCCGGAGGGAGTGTTCCGATGAACCAGGCTGATACCGCATGGATGCTCGTGTCGACCGCGCTGGTGCTGTTGATGACGCCCGCGCTCGCGTTCTTTTACGGCGGCCTCGTCCGCTCGAAGAACGCGTTGAACACGATGATGATGAGTTTCGTGGCGCTCGGGTTCGTCGGCGTCGGGTGGGCGATCGCCGGATACTCGCTCGCGTTCGCGCCGGGCACGGCGCTGCTGGGCGATCTGTCCCGCGTCGGCCTGCGCGGCGTCGGCCTCGAACCGAACGGCACGATCCCGCATCTGCTCTTCATGTGTTACCAGGGCACGTTCTGCATCATCACCGCCGCCCTCATCTCCGGCGCGATCGTCGAGCGCATGCGCTTTCCGGCGTATCTCGCCTTCATCAGCCTGTGGGCGCTCGTCGTCTACGCGCCGATCGCCCACTGGGTCTGGGGCGGCGGCTGGCTGTCGAAGATGGGGGCGCTCGACTTCGCCGGCGGCACCGTGGTGCACGTCAACGCCGGCGCCGCGGCGCTGGTCGCCGCGCTGGTGATCGGCAAACGTCAGGACTATCCCTCCTCGTCGCTGCTCCCGCACAACGTGCCGTTCACGCTGCTCGGCGCCGGGCTGCTGTGGTTCGGGTGGTTCGGCTTCAACGCCGGCAGCGCGCTGAGCGCGAACGGCATCTCCGCCCTCGCCTTCACGACGACGATGCTGGCGCCGGCGGGCACGCTCGTCGCGTGGACCTTCCTCGACATCGCCCGGTCCGGTAAGCCGACCGCGGTCGGCTCCGCCACCGCCATCGTCGTCGGCCTCGTCGCCGTGACCCCGGCGGCCGGCTTCGTGGGGCCGATGAGCGCGATTGCACTCGGCGCGATCGCCGCCGTGCCGAGCTACTTCGCGCTGGTGCTGCGCGCGAGGAGCTCGCTCGACGATTCGCTCGACGTCGTCGCCGCGCACGGCGTCGGCGGCACGGTCGGCGCGCTGCTGACCGGCGTGTTCGCGAACAAGGCGCTGAACGGCCTGGCCGACGGCGCGCTGTTCGGCAATCCCTGGCAGCTCGTCGTTCAGCTGACCGCGATTGCCGCGACGATGGCCTACAGCGGCGTCATGAGCTTCGTCCTGTTGAAGGCCATCGGCGCCGTCGCGGCGCTCCGCGCGCCCGCGGCCGACGAGAGCGTCGGTCTCGACGTCAGCCAGCACGGCGAAGAAGCGTACGTGCACGCCGAGGGTGCGGCGGCACTGTCGGCGGTCGAGGCCGACGCCGCGCCGATCCTCTCACCGCGCCCCATTCTCGAGCCGCTGCAGGGCAAGAGCTAGCCAGAAGGAGATTCGTGATGCGCACCGCAATGAGAACCCTGGTCGTCGTGTGTCTTGCGGGCGGGCTGGCGGCGGCCCCGGTCTCCGCACAGTCCCCGCCCCCCGTCGAGACGTCGGCGGCCGCGGCCGCGCCGGCGGCGGCGCCGCCGCCGCCGCCCGAGTCGCCGTCGGACGTCGCCGCCTTCTTCAAGGGCACCGAGATTGGCGGCCTGCTGGACGCCCATTTCAGCTGGTACACCACCAAGCCGGAGGGGGACGCATCGTTCCGCAACTTCGATACGCGCCACAATCAGTTCCGCGTGAGCATGGCGCAGCTCTGGATCGCGAAGGCGCCGGCCGCGGATTCGCGCGCCGGCTTCAAGGTGAAGCTGAGCGTCGGGCCCGCCACCACCATCGTGCAGAGCCTCGAGCCCGGATCGTCGCCGGCGGTGCTGCAGAACATCGAGGAGGGCTTTGTCAGCTATCTCGCGCCGATCGGCAAGGGCCTGCAGTTCGACGTCGGCAAGTTCGTCACCCAGCACGGAGCCGAGGTGATCGAATCCAAGGACAACTGGAACTATTCGCGCTCGATGCTGTTCGCGCTGGCGATCCCCTACTACCACTCCGGGGTGCGGGCCACCTATTCGCCGCACGCCAAGGTCACGGTCATGGGCACGATCGTCAACGGCTGGAACAACGTCGTCGAGAACAACGGCGCCAAGACCTTCGGCGCGCAGGTCGCCTACAAGCCCACCGCCGCCCTGTCGCTGGTGCAGAACTACATGACCGGGCCGGAGCAGAGCGGCAACAACGAGAACTGGCGGCAGCTCTCGGACACGACGGCCACGCTGACCGTCAACCCGAAGCTGAGTCTGATGGTCAACTACGACTACGGCGCCGACGTCGTCGACGGCGTGAGAACGCACTGGCAGGGGGTCGCCGGTTACGCGCGGATTCAGCCGAACAAGTGGGTCGCGTTCTCCCCCCGGTTCGAGTGGTATGACGACGCGCAGGGGTTCACGACCGGCACGGTCCAGACGCTGCGGGAAGTCACCGGCACGTTCGAAGTGAAGCCGACCGACTCGTTCATCTGGCGCTTCGAATACCGCACCGATCTGTCGGACACCGCGGTCTTCAAGAGCTCGGGCGGCGGGCTGAAAAAGAAGCAGACGTCGGTCGGCATGGGCGTAATCTATTCCTTTGCCTACAAAGGTTGACGACGCTCTCCGCGGTTCCAGGCTTGGGCAATGACGAGGCGCGGCGCCGCGTCGGCCGGGAGATCCTCGAAGGCCGCACCGGCGTCGCGGCCCTGGATCGCTACACCGAGTACGTGGACGCCGAACTGCGCCGGCTGCATGGCGGGGCCGGCGCGCCGCCCGGCGGCGTCGCGCTGATCGCGCTGGGCGGATACGGCCGGCGGCACCTCTGTCCCTACTCGGACATCGACGTGCTCGTGCTCTTCGACGGCGAGCCCGACGAGCCGTACCTGCGGCGCGTCCTGCATCCGCTGTGGGACGCCGGCTTCGTCGTCGGGCACCAGATCCGCGAGGCGGGCGATCTGGTGCAGCTCGAGGCCGACAATCCCGAGTTCCTCCTGGCGCTGTGCGACGCGCGTCTGGTCGCCGGCGACGCCGCGCTGTTCGCGCGCATGCGCGAGTCGTTCGCCGTTCCCTCGACGTATGCGTGCGTGCTCGAGTCGCTGCAGGCGCTGATCGACGCGCGGTATGCGCAGTTCGGCGGCACGCTCTATCAGCTGGAGCCGGACGTCAAGGATGCGCCCGGCGGACTGAGAGACATCGCCGCGGCGCGGACGATCGCCGCGATCACCGACCCGGCGCTGCTGCAGCGCGGCGAAGAGGCCGTGCGGCTGGCGGAGGCCGAGGAGCTGCTGCTGACGATGCGCGCGCTGCTGCACCTCGAACGGCGGCGCAACGACAACGTGCTCGCGCACGAGCTCCAGGAGCGGCTCGCCGAGCGCCTGAACTACCCGGGCAAGGGCCCGCGGCAGCGCGTCGAGGCGCTGATGGCGGACTATTTCAGCCGGGCGCGGGCGGTGGCCCGCATCCTCGATCGGCTCCGCCGGACGGCGCCCGCGGCCGTGGGGCTCAACCTCGGACGCACGCGCGACGGCGTCCGCTTCATCGATCGTGACCGCGCCATCGCGGAGCCGGAGACCTGGCTGGCGGCCTTTCAAGCCGCGCTCGACGGGGACGCGGCCGTCTCGGATCAGGCGCTGGACCTGATCCGCCAGCACGCGCCGCGTTTTCGCGGCGCCGACTTCCTGCCGTCGGCGGGCCATCGCGCCGCGCTGCTGCGGTTCCTCGAGCCGCGGCCGGGACTGTACGCGCGCCTCTCCGAGATGCACGACTGCGGCCTGCTCGGCCGGCTGATTCCGCCGTTCCGCGCCATCGCCTCGCGCGTGGTCCGCGACTTCTACCACAAGTACACGGTCGACGAGCACACGCTGCAGACGGTGAGGAATCTCGAACGGCTGTCGCAGAGGCCGCGTTTCGCGTCGCTGCTGGGCGAGGTCGACGCCCCGGAGCTGCTCGTGCTCGCGCTGCTGCTGCACGACGTCGGTAAGAGCGGCGACGGCGATCACGCCCAGCGCAGCGCGGCGATGGCCGAGGAGGTGCTCGACATGCTGCAGCTGGTCGAGCCGGCCCGCGAAGCAGTCCTGTTCCTCATTCAGCACCATCTGCGCATGTCGCAGGTGGCGTTCCGCCGCGACACCGAGGATCCGGAAGTCGTGCGCGAGTTCGCCGCGCTGGTCGGCACCGAACAGCGGCTGCGGCTGCTGTGCCTGATGACGCTCGCCGACGTCGAGGCGGTGAGCCCCGACACGCTGACCAAATGGAAGGAAGAGCTGCTCTGGCGGCTGTACGTGGACACGTACAACCACCTGACGACGCAGTACGGCGACGAGCTGATCGAACGCTCGCAGTCGGCCGCCAGGGAGTACGTGGCGAAGCGCCCCCCCGACCTCGATGCCGCGGAGGTCGCCGCCTTTCTCGAGGGGCTGCCGCGCCGCTACCTCCAGGTGGTGGACCGACGGACCGTCTATCACCACGTCCGGCTCGCCCGCGACATCCGCCCCGACGAGGTCCATCTGCGGATCGAGCCGGTCGAGGGGGCGTGGGAACTGACCGTCGTCACGCTCGACAAGCCGATGCTCTTTGCGAACATCTGCGGCGTCCTGTCGTCGTTCGGCATGGACATCCTGCGGGGGCACGCGATGACGAACCCGAACGGGCTGGTGCTCGACATCTTCCAGTTCGTCGACGCCGAGCGGTTCCTGGCCTTGAATCGCGGCGCCGCGGACGCCGTCATGCACGCCATCGAGGAGGTCGTCGCCGGCCGCTCGACGGCGGCAGACCGGCTGCGCGGCCGTGAAGCGGGGCTGCGCCGACGGCCGGTGTCGCGCATCACGCCGATCGTGCGCGTCGACGGAGAGGCCTCGCGCAAGTACACCGTCGTCGATATCATCGCTCCCGACGAACTCGGCCTGCTGTACCGGATCAGCCGGGCGATCTCGGAGCTGGGCTGCCAGATCGATCTCGTGCTGATCGGCACCGAAGGGGACAAGGCGATCGACGTGTTTCACCTGACGAAGTCCGGCGCGAAGCTGTCGGCCGACGATCAGCAGGCGCTCACCGCGCACCTGCAACAGTTGCTGGAGGCACAGGCATGAAGTTGTTGAAGGCCATCATCCGCCCCAACAAGGTGGATGAGGTGAAGGACGCGCTCGCCAAACTGAACATCTCCGGCATGACCGTGACGGAGGTGCGCGGCCACGGCAAGCAGAAAGGGCACACCGCGGTCTATCGCGGCAAGGAGTACAACGTCAGCCTGCTGCCGAAGATGCAGATCGAAGTCGTGGTGGCGAACACGGCTGCCGACGACGCCATCCGCGCGATCGTGGAGGCGGCGCGAACCGGGGAGATCGGCGACGGCCGGGTCTTCGTGCTGCCGGTCGAGGGCTCGTATCGTATCCGTACGGGAGAGAGGGAGGTCTAGGGACCCATTCGCTGCGCGCATGGAGGAAATCAGATCATTCTATTTTGCTAATTCGAGAAGGGATGCGATAACCACGCCATGTGTGGTGTGGGCTTCGTCGTCGATATAGCTGGCCGGCGATCTCACGGCGTGATCGCGCGCGGCCTCGAAGTGCTCATCAACCTGCAGCACCGCGGCGCCTGCGGCTGCGAGTCGAACACGGGGGACGGCGCCGGCATCATGATCCAGATGCCGGACCGATTCCTGCGGCGGGAAGCGAACGGCTTCGGCGTCACGCTCCCGGCGCCGGGACGGTACGCCGCCGGCACCGTGTTCCTGCCGACCGACCATAGCGAACGGCACCGGCTGCAGCATCTGATCGCCAGCATCGTGAGCGAGGAGGGGCAGGCCCTGCTCGGCTGGCGGCACGTTCCGGTCGAGGATGGACATCTCGGTCCCTCGGCCGCCGCGGCGCGGCCGGTCATCCAGCAGGTTTTCGTCGGCGCATCGGACGCGGTCGTCCACTCGCTGCCGATCGATCCGATGGCGTTCGAGCGGAAGCTCTACGTCATCCGCAAGCGGATCGAGCACGCCTCCGATGCGGTCTACATCGCCAGCCTGTCGTCGCGCACCATCGTCTACAAGGGGATGCTGACCGCCGGCCAGATCCTGCCGACGTTCCCGGATCTGTCCGACCCCGCGATGGAGTCGGCGCTCGCGCTGGTGCACCAGCGCTTCAGTACGAACACGTTCCCGTCGTGGCCGCTCGCGCATCCCTACCGCTTCATCGCGCACAACGGCGAGATCAACACCCTCCGCGGCAACATCAACTGGATGCGGGCCCGCGAAGGGCTGCTGCAATCGCCGCTGTTCGGCGACGACCTGCGCAAGCTCCTGCCGATCATCCGCGAGGGGGGCAGCGACACCGCGACCTTCGACAACGTGCTCGAGCTGCTGGTCATGGCAGGGCGCTCGCTGCCGCACGCGCTGCTCATGATGATTCCCGAGCCGTGGGCCGGCCACGAAGCGATGGACCCGGCGGTCAAGGCGTTCTACGAGTACCACTCGGCGCTGATGGAGCCGTGGGACGGCCCCGCCGCGATCGCGTTCACCGACGGCCGGCTGATCGGCGCGGTGCTCGATCGCAACGGCCTGCGTCCGCTTCGTTACTGCGTCACCCGCGACGGCCTGGTGCTGATGGCCTCGGAGACGGGCGTCCTGGATCTTCCGGCGGACGCGATTGTCTCGAAGGAGCGTCTTCAGCCGGGCCGGATGTTCCTGGTCGACACCGAACAGGGGCGGATCGTCCCCGACGAGGAGATCAAGCGGGAGCTGGCGGCGGCGCACCCCTACGCCGAGTGGCTGCGCGGCAATCTCGTAGCCGTCGACGAGCTGCCGCCGCCGCCGTACCTCCCGCTCATCGCGCACGAGACGGTGATGCAGCGGCAGCGCATGTTCGGCTACACCGACGAGGACCTGCGCCTGCTGCTGACCCCGATGGCGACGTCAGGCGAGGAGCCGATCGGCTCGATGGGTACGGATGCGGCGCTGGCGGTCCTTTCCGACCGGCCGCGCCTCCTCTACGACTATTTCAAGCAGACGTTCGCGCAGGTCACCAATCCGCCGCTCGACGCGATCCGCGAAGAGCTGGTCACGATGATGCACTCGACGGTGGGGCCGGAAGGGAACCTGCTCGACCCGCGGCCCGAGTCGTGCCGCCAGATCGGCATCGAGCACCCGGTCATCGACAACGAGCAGCTCGGGCGGCTGCGGCACGTCTACCTGCCGGCCTTCCGATCGACGACCATTCAGACGCTGTTCGATCCGGCGCGGCGCGGCGCGGGACTGGAGCGGGCCCTCGAAGAGGTCAAGCAGCGGGCGAGCGACGCGGTGGAGGCCGGCTATTCGATTCTGATCCTGTCGGATCGCGGCGCCGATCGGCATCTGGCGCCGATTCCCAGCCTGCTGGCGACGGCGGCGGTCCATCACCATCTGGTCCGCAAGGGGACGCGCACGCGCTGCGGCCTCGTCGTCGAATCGGGCGACGCGCGCGAGGTGCACCATTGCGCGCTGCTGCTCGGCTACGGCGCCGGCGTCGTCAATCCCTACCTGGCGTTCGAGTCGATCGCCGACCTGATCCAGGAAGGCCACCTGCCGGGCCTGACCTATGAGAAGGCGGTGGAGAACTACATCCACGCGCTGAACAAGGGAATCCTCAAGGTCATGTCGAAGATGGGGATCTCGACGCTGCAGAGCTACTGCGGGGCGCAGATCTTCGAGGCCATCGGCATCGACAACCGCGTCGTCTCGAAGCACTTCACCGGCACCTCGTCGCGGATCGGCGGCATCGGCATCGACGAGATCGCGCTGGAAACGACCGAACGCCACCGGCGCGCGTTCGGCGCCCGCGGCCAGGCCGCGGGGCCCGCGGTCGGCGGCGAGTATCAGTGGCGGCGGGGCGCCGAATACCATCTGTTCACGCCGGAAACGGTGTTCAAGCTGCAGCACTCCACGCGCACCGGCCAGTACGCGATCTTCAAGGAGTACACGCGGCTGGTCGACGATCAGAGCACGCGCCTCGGAACGCTGCGCGGCCTGCTCGATCTGCAGCCCGTCTCGACGCCGGTGCCGCTCGAGGAAGTCGAGCCGGTGGACGAGATCGTCAAGCGGTTCGCCACGGGTGCGATGTCGTACGGCTCGATCAGCGAGGAAGCGCACACCACGCTGGCGATCGCCATGAACCGTCTCGGCGCGAAGTCGAACACCGGCGAGGGCGGCGAGGATCCGGCCCGATACCGGCGGGACGCCAACGGCGACTGGCGCCGCAGCGCGGTGAAGCAGGTCGCGTCGGGCCGCTTCGGCGTGACCAGCGAATACCTGGTCAACGCGGAAGAGCTGCAGATCAAGATGGCGCAGGGCGCCAAGCCCGGCGAAGGCGGGCAGCTTCCCGGCGCGAAGGTGTACCCATGGATCGCCAAGGTGCGCTACGCCACGCCGGGCGTGGGGTTGATCTCCCCGCCGCCGCATCACGACATCTACTCGATCGAAGATCTGGCGCAGCTGATTTTCGACCTGAAGAACGCCAACCCGCAGGCGCGCGTGTCGGTGAAGCTGGTGTCCGTGGCCGGCGTCGGCACGATCGCCGCCGGCGTCGCCAAGGCGCACGCGGACGTCGTCCTCATCTCGGGCCACGACGGCGGCACCGGCGCGGCGCCGCTGACCAGCATCAAGCATGCGGGCATTCCCTGGGAGCTGGGCCTCGCCGAGACGCAGCAGGTCCTGCGGCTCAACGGCCTTCGCAGCCGCATCGTCGTGCAGACCGACGGTCAGCTGAAGACCGGGCGCGACGTGGTCGTCGCCGCGCTGCTCGGCGCCGAGGAGTTCGGCTTCGCGACCGCGCCGCTGGTCGTGTCGGGCTGCGTCATGATGCGCGTCTGCCATCTCAACACCTGCCCGGTCGGCATTGCGACGCAGGATCCCGTCCTGCGCCAGCGCTTCACCGGCGAGCCTGAATTCGTCGTCAACTTCTTCCGCTTCGTCGCGCAGGAAGTCCGCGAGTACATGTCGACGCTCGGCTTCCGCACGATGGACGAGATGATCGGCATGGCGAGCCGGCTGCAGATGCGTCCGGCCATCGATCACTGGAAGGCGCGCGGCCTCGACTACGGCGGGATGCTCAAGGAAGTCTACGCCCGCGGCCCGCGCCGCCGCGTCGAAGCGCAGGATCACCGCCTCGAGGCGGTGTTCGACCGCGAGCTGATCGACGCCTGCCGCGACGCGATCGTCCATCGCCAGCCGGTCGCGATCACCCGGCCCGTCCGCAATGTCGATCGATCGGTCGGGACGATGCTCGGGTCCGAAGTGACGCGGATGTGGGGCGGCGACGGGCTGCCGGACGGGACGATTCGCATCACCTGCACCGGGTCCGCCGGGCAGAGTTTCGGAGCGTTCGTGCCGCGGGGCATCACGCTGCGCCTCGAGGGAGACGCCAACGACTACGTCGGCAAGGGGCTGTCGGGGGGCCGGCTGGTCGTCGTCCCGCCCGAGGGTGCGCGCTTCGCCGCCGAGGACAACGTCATCGTCGGCAATGTCGCGCTCTACGGCGCGACCGGCGGCGAAGCCTTCCTGCGCGGAATCGCCGGCGAGCGGTTCGCCGTCCGGAACAGCGGCGCGACCGCCGTGGTCGAGGGCGTCGGCGATCACGGCTGCGAATACATGACCGGCGGACGCGTCGCCATCCTGGGCCGCACCGGACGCAACTTCGCGGCGGGCATGAGCGGCGGCATCGCCTACGTGCTCGACACCGCCGGCGAATTCGCCTCTCGCTGCAATCCCTCGCTGGTCGACCTCGATCCTCTCCTGCTGGACGACGCCGTCGAGCTGCGGACGATGCTGCAGCGGCACCTGCATTTCACCGGCAGCGCCGTCGCCGGCGCGCTGCTCGCCAACTGGGTGGCGGCCACGAAGTCGTTCGTCAAGGTCATGCCGCGCGACTACAAGCGCGTGCTGCGCTCGGCCGCGACCGCGGACGCGATCGACATGAAAGCGCAGGTGGTCAATGGGTAAGCCGACCGCGTTCCTCGAGATCGGCCGCCAGAAGACCCCCGCGCGGCCGGTGCTCGAGCGGGTGCGTGACTGGCGCGAGGTCTACCTGCAGCACGAGGCGCCGGTGCTGCGCGATCAGGCGTCGCGCTGCATGGACTGCGGCATCCCGTTCTGCCACCAGGGTTGTCCGCTCGGCAACCTGATCCCGAGCTGGAACGACCTGGTCTACCGCGACCGCTGGCGCGCGGCGATCGATCGGCTTCACGCGACCAACAACTTCCCCGAGATGACGGGGCGGCTGTGTCCGGCCCCCTGCGAGTCGTCGTGCGTGCTCGGGATCAACGACGCGCCGGTGACGATCAAGGGCACGGAGGCGGCGATCGCCGAGCGCGCCTTCGAAGAGGGATGGGTCACCGCGCGGCCGCCGGCGCACCGCACCGGACATCATGTCGCGGTGATCGGCTCCGGTCCGGCCGGACTGGCGGCCGCGGATCAATTGAACCGCGCCGGGCATACCGTCACCGTGTTCGAGCGCGCCGATCGGATCGGCGGGCTGCTGCGCTACGGGATCCCCGAGTTCAAGCTCGAGAAACGCGTCCTCGATCGCCGGCTGGCGTTGATGCGGACCGAGGGGATCGTATTTCGAGCCGGCTGCCACGTCGGCATCGACGTCTCCGCCGACGATCTGCTGTCGGATTTCGACGCCGTGGTCCTCGCCGGTGGCGCGACGGCGCCGCGCGATCTGCAGGTCCCCGGCCGCGATCTGCAGGGGATCCACTTCGCGATGGAGTACCTCACGGCGCAGAACCGCCGCTGTGAAGGGGACGAGCTGTCGGCCGCGGAGACGATTTCCGCCGCCGGCAAGCAGGTTGTGATCATCGGCGGCGGGGATACCGGTGCGGACTGCCTCGGCACGGCGATCCGGCAGGGTGCGGCCGCCGTCCGCCAGCTCGAGCTTCTCCCGCGGCCGCCGGACAGCCGCGCGGCCGGCAACCCCTGGCCGGAATGGCCGCAGATCTTCCGGATCTCGAGCGCGCACGAAGAAGGCGGCGAGCGCCTGTTCGCGGTCTCGACCGAGCGGTTCACCGGCGACCGCGAGGGGCGCGTCACCGGATTGCGCGCCGTCAGCGTCGAACGGCGCGTCGCCGACGGACGCACCGTGTTCGAGCCGATCGCCGGCTCGCAGATCGAGCTGCCCGCCGATCTCGTTCTGCTGGCGATGGGGTTCACCGGCCCGGAACGCGGCGGTGTCCTGCAGCAGCTGGGCGTCCGGATGACCGAGCGCGGCACCGTCTGGCGCGACGAGAACTGGACGACCAGCGTCCCGCGCGTGTTCGCCGCCGGCGACATGCAGCGCGGCCAGTCGCTGGTCGTCTGGGCGATCGCCGATGGACGCAGCTGCGCGCGCGCCGTCGACCACTACCTGATGGGCGAGTCGGAGCTGCCGGATCCCGTCAGCCGGCGGGAGAGCTGATGCAGAAACAACCCGACGTCCGTCACCAGGCCGATCGTCTGTGACGAGCCGCGATCGGCCAGCTTCGTCACCACCGCCGGGTTGATGTCGACGCACACGACCGGGACCCACGCCGGCAGCATGTTTCCGACGCCGATGCCATGAAGCATTGTCGACAGCACGAGCGCCATCCCGACGTCCCGCAGCGCCTCCGCGTAGCGATCCTGCGCCTCGACGATGTCCGTGATCGTGTCGGGGATCGGTCCGTCGTCGCGCACGCTGCCGGCGAGGATGTACGGGACGCGCGCGCGGATGCACTCGAACATCACGCCGCCGGTCAGCACGCCCGCGGCGACCGCCGCTTCGAGACCGCCGGCGCGCGTGATGGCGTTGATCGCCCGCATGTGGTGGCGATGGCCTCCGGACACCGGCGCGCCGGCTTCCAGATCGACGCCCAGGGAGGTGCCGAACAGCGCCAGCTCGGCGTCATGGACGGCGAGCGCGTTCCCCGCCAGCAGGACGTCGACGAATCCGGCCCGGATCAACCTGCCGAGGTACGCCGCTCCTCCGGTGTGCACCACGACCGGCCCGGCGATGAACGCAATCCGCCGTCCGGCGGCTTTCGCCTCGCGCATCATCGCTGCGATCCGTTCGACGCTGACTTCGACGCGCCGCTCGGACGACACGTCGTTGGCCATGAAGGCGAAGTCGGCGCGATCGCGATCGCGGAACTCCGGCGTCACGCGGATGCCCTCGCGGCCGCAGACGACGCGGTCGCCCGTCCTGAGGTCGCGCAGCTTGCGGCACACGGCGCGTTCGCCGTCGACGATGACGGCGGCGTCCATGCGCTGCTGCTCGACCTGGACCCAGCGGCCGCCGACGCGCACCTGGGTCCGCTGGTTGGTCGTGGAATAGAAGTCGTCGGGGGCGCAGCGATCGCGATCCGCCGGGCGGACCAGCGCGTCGTGCTCGGCCGGCGCGTGGCAGCCGAGCGGGATCAAGGCGTCCAGCAGCTCGGCCAGCGAGGTCTGATCCGGCGCCGAGACCCGCATCGTCAGCCGCGAGAACTCGTCGTTGGTGCGGCCGATGTCGAACGACTGGACCTCGAAGGTGCCGCCGCGGTTGATGACCGTGTCGAAGATCGCGGTGAGCAGCTGCGAATCGATGAGATGTCCTTCGGCGGCGATCACCGCGGACGCGGCGGATGGATATGGCACGACGTCCGCGATTATAGGCCGGCATGCTGATTCGCGACTCGCAGGCGGCGCTGCGCGACGACGTGCGGCTGCTGGGCACGCTGCTCGGAGAAACCCTGGTCCGCCAGGAAGGCGCGGACCTGTTCGCGCGCGTCGAACGGATCCGTGCCCATGCGAAGCGGGCGCGGCGCGAGGGAGAGGACGAGACGTTCCGCGCGCTCGCCGACGAGCTGGCGGCGATGCCGCTCGAGACGGCGGCTCCGGTGGCCCGCGCCTTTTCGCAGTTCCTGCACCTGGCGAACGTCGCCGAGCAGCATCACCGGATCCGGCGGCGCCGCGCGCGCCAGTGCGATCCGCTCGGCACGCCGCGCGGCGGCTCGCTGGAGGAGGCGATCCCGCGGCTGGCCGCGCTCACCTCTCCTGAACGGGTCCGCGAGGCGATGCTGGCGCTCCGCGTCGAGCTGGTGATCACCGCGCACCCCACCGAGATGATGCGCCGCTCGCTGCAGTACAAGTACAACGCGATCGCCGCGGCGCTGGCGAGCCTGGATCGCACGGACGCGACGCCGCTCGAACGCGAGTCGCTCGTCGCGGCGCTCTCGCGGGAGATCACCGCGGCGTGGGAGACCGAGGAGGTCCGGCGCGAGCGGCCCTCGCCGCTCGATGAAGTCCGCGCCGCGCTGGCGGTGTTCGAGCACACGCTGTGGAAGGCGGTGCCGGAGTACCTGCGGACGTGCGACCGCGTGCTGAGCCGCGTCACCGGCGCCGGCCTGCCGCTCGAGGCCGCACCGATCCGTTTCGGTTCGTGGATTGGCGGCGACCGTGACGGTCATCCGTCGATCACCGCCGAAGTGACCCGCCGCACCTGTCTCGGATCGCGGTGGATCGCGCTGTCGATGTACGCCCGGGACGTGGCGGCGCTCGGCGACGAGCTCTCGATGTCCAGGGCCAGCCCGGCTCTGCGCGCGCGTACGGGCGGCGCCGCCGAGCCGTATCGCGCGCTGCTGCGCCAGCTGCAGCGCGATCTCGAGTCCACCCGCCGGGCGATCGAGGATCAACTGTCGACGCGCCCGGGCGGCCGCGGCGGTCCGCGCAGCGAGGAGGTGGTGCGGACGGCGGCGGACCTGGCGCGCCCGCTGCGCCTCTGTTTCGAGTCACTGCACGAGACCGGCAACGGCCTCGTCGCGGACGGCGCGCTCGCCGACGTGCTGCGGCGTGTCGCGTGCTTCGGGCTGACGCTCGCCCGCCTCGACATCCGGCAGGACGCGCGGCGTCACACCGAGGCGGTCGATCTCATCGCCCGGCATACCGGCAGTCCGGGGTACACCCAGTGGGACGAAGCGGCGCGCGTCGCGTGGCTGATCGAGGCGCTGTCGCGCGACGAGTCCGGGGAGGGCGGTCCGCTGCCGAACAGTCCGCGGGCGGCCGAAGTGCTCCAGACGTTCGCCGTGATGGCGGACATCGCGCCCGAATCGCTCGGCGCCTACGTGATCTCGATGGCGGGCCAGCCGTCGGACGTCCTGGCGGTGGAATACCTCCAACGCCGCGCCGGCGTCACGCCGCCGCTGCGCGTGGTTCCGCTGTTCGAGACCGCGCGCGATCTGCGCACCGCCGGGGAGGTCATCGACCGGCTGCTGTCGATCCCGTGGTACCGCGCCAGGATCGCGGCGGCGGGGGATCGGCAGGAGGTGATGATCGGATACTCCGATTCAGCCAAGGAGATCGGCTGCGTCGCCGCCGCGTGGGAGCTGTACAAGGCGCAGGAAGCGGTGGTCGCGGCCGGGAAGGCGCACGGCGTGGCGGTCACGCTGTTTCACGGCCGCGGCGGCAGCAGTGGCCGCGGCGGCGCGCCGACCTCGCTGGCGATCCAGTCGCAGCCGCCCGGATCGATCGACGGCACGCTGCGCGTCACCGAACAGGGGGAAATGATCCAGGCGAAGTTCGGGCTGCACGGCATCGCGCTGCGCACGCTGGAGGTGTACACCTCGGCCGCCGTCGAAGCGACACTTTTGCCGCCGCGGCCGGTTCCCGGGGAATGGCGAGGCGTGATGGATCGGCTCGCGGCGCGCGCCGAGGCGGCGTTCCGCGGCGTGGTCTACGACGATCCGCGGTTCATGCGCTACTTCCGCGCCGTCACGCCCGAGGCGGAACTGGACAGTCTGCACATCGGCAGCCGGCCGGCCCGCCGGGCCGGCGGCGACGGACTGAGCGGCCTCCGCGCGATTCCGTGGCAGTTCGCCTGGATGCAGACCCGGCTGCTGCTCGCGTCCTGGCTCGGGGCTGAAGCGCTGGACGATCCCGCGGAGACCGCGGCCTGCCGCGAGATGTACCGCGGCTGGCCCTTCTTCCGCACGCTGATCGATCTGCTCGAAACCGCCTTCGGCAAGGCGGATCCGCGCATTGCCGCCGAG
The DNA here is from genome assembly GCA_035699745.1 of Vicinamibacterales bacterium. Taxonomy (NCBI): domain Bacteria; kingdom Pseudomonadati; phylum Acidobacteriota; class Vicinamibacteria; order Vicinamibacterales; species Vicinamibacterales bacterium. The sequence goes on along the minus strand of DASSPH010000047.1, from coordinate 74,520 downwards.
TACGACCGCCGGCTCGCGCCGCCGGATCTGCAGGCCTTCGCCGGCGAGCTGCGCGCGCGGCTGGCCACGGCGAGCGGCGCGGTGCTCGCCATCACCGGCGCCCGCGAGCTGCTCGCGGACCGGGAGGTCCTGCGCCGATCGATCGAGGTGCGCAATCCGTACGTCGATCCGATCAACCTCATTCAGGTCGCACTGCTCGAGCGGCTCGCGCAGGCCGGCGATCTGGAGGAAGAGGACCGCGCGGCGCTGCGGCAGGCGGTGCGTCTCACGATCAGCGGCGTGGCCGCGGGAATGAGGAACACGGGATGATGACGACCTCGACCGGAGACACGCGTCCGCGCGACGGCGCCGCCCTGGGACTCGGCGCGGGACGCCCGAGCAGCGAGATCCGCAAGCTGTCGTCCCTGCTCGAAGTCAGCCAGGCGCTGGCCAACGCGACCAACTTCAAGGCGGCGCTGCACCGCGTGCTCGAGATCCTCGAGAAGTCGCACGACGGCGTGCGGAGCGCCGTGGCCATCGAGGCGGGCGAACAGCTCCCGCTGGAGGTGGTCGCCGCGGTCGGCGGCGGACGCGAGCGGACGTGGCCGGCCGGCGTGCCTGGCGGCGCGCTGGCGCGCCAGGTCTGCGCCACCGGCCGCCCCGTCGTGGTGCCGCGCGTCAGCCGCGAGCCCGCGCTCGGCGAGCGCCGCCCGGGGGAGGACGAGCGCAGCTTCGTGTGCGTGCCGCTGCTGCTGAACCGCCGCGCCGCCGGGGTGCTCTGCGTCGAGCTGCGCTTCAAAGCCGAGCGCGACTACGAACGGACCGGGAAGTTCTTCGGCGTCATCGCCTCGATGATCGCCCACGCCCTCAAGGTGCAGCGGCTGCTGGAGGCGGATCGCGAGCGGCTGGTGCAGGAGAACGCCCGCCTGCAGGGGGAGCTGCGCGATCGCTACGATTTCTCCCACATCCTCGGAACCAGCCGATCGATGCACGCCGTCTGCGAGCAGATGACGCAGGTGGCGCGGACCAACACCACGGTGCTGATTCGCGGCGAGTCGGGCACCGGCAAGGAGCTGATCGCCCAGGCGATTCACTACAACTCGCAGCGGTCGGCCAAGCCGTTCGTGAAAGTGAGCTGCGCGGCGCTCCCCGACACGCTGATCGAGTCGGAGCTGTTCGGCTACGAGAAGGGGGCGTTTACCGGCGCCGCCGCGCGCAAGCAGGGGCGCTTCGAGCGCGCCAACGGCGGCACCCTTTTCCTCGACGAGATCGGCGACATCAATACCGCGGTGCAGGTCAAACTGCTGCGCGTGCTCCAGGAGCGCGAGTTCGAGCGCCTCGGCGGCGTCGAACCGATCAAGACCAACGTCCGCCTGATCGCCGCGACCAACCGCCACCTCGAGGATGCGATCGCCGCCGGCAGCTTCCGGGAGGACCTGCTGTACCGGCTCAACGTGTTCACCATCTTCGTGCCGCCGCTGCGCGAGCGCAAGACCGACGTGCTGCTCCTCGCCGACGCCTTCCTCGAGCGGCTGGCCGCGGATCACGGCAAGCGCATCCGCCGCATCTCGACGCCGGCGATCGACATGCTGATGGCCTATCACTGGCCCGGCAACGTCCGCGAGCTGCAGAACGTCATCGAGCGCGCCGTGCTGGTCTGCGACGGCGACGTCGTCCACGCCCATCATCTGCCGCCCACGCTGCAGATGGCGGATACCACGGAAGGGGCGCCGACGCAGTCGCTCACCGCGGCGCTGGCCGCGCTGGAGAAGGACCTGATCCAGGACGCGTTGAAGATGGCGCGCGGCAACCGCGCCAAGGCGGCGCGGCTGCTGCACGCGACGCCGCGGATCCTCAACTACAAGGTTCGCAAGTACCGCATCGACTGGCGGCGGTTCCGGTGAACGGCTGACGCCGTTAGACTGAGCGCATGGTCTACGCGGCCCTGCTGCGCGGCATCAACGTCGGCGGCAACAACATGGTGTCGATGAAGTCGCTGAAGGAGAACTTCGAGCGGCTCGCCTTCGAGCACGTGCGCACCTACATCAACAGCGGCAACGTGATCTTCCGCGCCGCGGATCGCGACCCGCGCGCCCTCGAAGACCGCATCGATCGCATGCTGGAGCAGCAGTACAGGTTGACGGGGCGGACGGTCGTGCGCACGAAGGGGGAGATGGTCAAGGTCGTCGCCGCGCTGGACAGGGAAGACCTTTCGGATCCCGACTGGCGGTGCAACGTCATCTTCCTGCGCAGCACCGTGGATCCCAGGCGCACCTTGAAATCGATCGCCCTGCAGCCGGAGATCGAACGCGTCGTCTGTTGTCCGGGCACCTGGCTGTGGTCGGCCCGCCTTCGCGACCTGAACCGGTCGGCGATGATGAAGCTGGGGAAGACGCCGCTGTACCGGGAGATGACCGTGCGGAACGTCAACACCACGCGCGCCGTGCTGGCGCTGATGCAGCAGACGCCGGATTCGCAGCCGCTCAGCGGCGCCTGACGACGCGGTCCATGAGGTGCTCGAGGCACGCGGCAGGATCGACGGTCCGGCCGGTGTGCACCGCGGACGGCTGGATGATGGTGCTGCGCGGCGAGACCAGCCAGCGGAAGCGGCCGCGCGCCGGCAGCAGCCCGATCGGACCGGCGTCGGGGCCCCCGCGGCACACCCGCGGGATCACCTCGAGATTCGTCCGCACGGCCGCGAGGTCGAGCGCCGGATCGAGCGCCAGCAGCGCGCGCTCGTCGATCTCGATTCGCGCCTCCAGGAAGTCCGTATCGGCGCACGACAGGATCACCCCGACGTTCACCTGCTCGCCGCGCTCCACCTGCGGGACGACCCGGACGATCGCGTAGTCGTAGGTGTACTCAGCGGGCACTCGAGGCCTCCAGCACGAACGGACGCGGCGCCGCGAGGCGGTCCGTGAGATAGCGCCGGTACGCGTCGCGCAGGCGAGCCGGGTCCGCCCCCTCGCCGCCGAGCCAGTCATCCGGCAGCAGCGCGACGAGCGCGTCGATCGACCCGGGCGTCAGCGTCGCGGCCAGGCGCTCATCCTCCTCGTCAATCCTCGAGGCCAGATGGAGCAGCACGTGGTTCCTGATCCCCGCGAACGGATCGCGAGCCCGCGCCGCCTCGGCCTCCCAGCCGGGCGAGTGGTGGAAGTACAGCGTCGATCCGTGATCGATCAACCACGGCTGGCGGTGCCACATCAGCATGTTGCTGTTGCGTGCCGTCCGGTCGACGTTGCTCACGAGCCCGTCGAACCACACGATGCGGGAGGCCAGGTCCGGCGCGACCGCGTGCACGACCGGATCGAAGTTCACCGATCCCGGCAGGTAGTCGAGCGCGACGTTGAGGCCCGCACTGTCATGCATGAGCGCGTGGATCTCGGGGTCGGGTTCGGTGCGGGCCAGCTCCCGGTCGAGCGCCGCGAACACGATCTCCGGGACCGGCAGCCCCAGCGCGCGGGCGATTTCGCCGGACAGCAGTTCCGCCGCCAGCGCCCGCACACCGTGCCCGGCGGCGCGGAACTTCAGCACGTACAGCCCGTCGTCATCCGCCTCCACCAGGGCCGGCAGCGAGCCCCCTTCGCGCAGCGGCGTCACATACCGTGTGACGGAGATGGTACGAAGCGCACGCACGGCGCATATTGTGTCATGTACAACTCGCGCGCGTGCTACGGTGAGGCGAGCCCGGTCACCGTCATCGGAGCGAGGGAGAGCGTCATGCTGGTCACCACCACGCCCGGAATCGAGGGCAAGCGAATCACCAAGTACTTCGGCGTCGTCACCGGCGAGGCGATCCTCGGCGCCAACGTCTTCAAGGACCTGTTCGCCGGCATCCGCGACATCGTCGGCGGACGATCGGGCGCGTATGAGGCCGAGCTCCACCGCGCGCGTGACATCGCGCTGAGCGAGATGCAGACGCAGGCGCAGCAGCTCGGCGCCAACGCGGTGGTCGGCGTCGATCTCGACTACGAGGTCCTCGGGCCGAACAACGGGATGCTGATGGTGTCGGCCAGCGGCACCGCCGTGCTGACCGAGTGAGGCGCGGCGGAACCGGTTACGCGAACGTGCCCTCGCGCGGACCGCGCGCGGCCTTGTTGATCTGCCGGATCGCGCCGAAGTGATAGGCGAGGTGCACGACGCTCGACATCATGCCCGTGAGCTCCATCCCGCTCAGCTCCCGCGGCGTCTCGAGCGCCGTGCGCCACTCGCGCAGTTCGCGGGCGAGGCCGCTCCTGATCTCCTGCCAGGCGGCGGCGTCGACGGCGGAGACCTTCCAGGCCTCGTCCCATTTCGCGTTCGCGAACGGGTTGCCCCCTTCGCGTCTCCACTGGTTCATCAGCGACAGCCCGTAGCGCACGTGCTGCGCGTGCGCGGCGATCGTCGCGCCGCCGTGGACCGACTGGGACGCGTCCTCCGGGGACAGCTTGTCGAGCGATCGCAGCAGACCGGCGTCGCCGGAGTTGAGCACGAAGGCCTGGCCGTCGAGCGGCGCGCCGTCCACCAGTTCGGAGAAGAGCTGCGTCAGGGCCCGGCCGGTGCGGGTCGTATCCATCGTTTCACCATGTTACGCTGCCCGGCGGCGATGCGCACGACGCGCCGCGGCCATGCGGACCTGTGAGGGCGACGTGAGAAAGCCGATGCGCTGTACCGTCCTGTCGATCGCGTTCCTGGGGCTGGTCTCGGGCGGCGCCCACGCGCAGTCCGCCGACCCGCGCTTCAACACGCTGGCCGCCCTGGCCGAAGCGAAGATGAAGGAGTACGGCGTCCCCGGCGTCGCGCTGGGGATCGTCGCGGACGGTCGGACCACGATCCGCGGGCTCGGCATCACCAACGTCGAGGACCCGCTTCCGATCACCGAGCACACCGTCTTCCCGATCGCGTCGATCTCGAAGACGTTCGCGGCGACGGCGATGATGCGCCTGGTGGAGCAGGGCAAAGTCGATCTGCGGGCGCCGGTGCGGACGTATCTGCCGGAGTTCCGCGTGCGCGACGAGGCCGCCAGCCGCGACGTGACGCCGTGGCACCTCCTCACGCACCTTGGCGGCTGGGAGGGGCAGGTCTCCGGTCCGGAGCGCGGCACCGAGACGCTCAAGAACTTCGTCGGCACCATCACCGACCTCATGCAGATCGCCCCTCCGGGACAGGTGTGGAGCTACAACAACGCGGGGTTCAGCATCGCCGGCCGCGTCATCGAGGCCGTCACGGCACATCCGATCAACCAGGCGATGCGCGATCTCGTCTTCCAGCCGCTCGGACTCGACCATGCGGGCACGACGGCGGGCGACTTCATCGTTCAGCGATTCGCCGCGCCTCATGCGACGAGGGACGGCACGGCCAGGCTCCTGCGGCCTTTCAGCGCGTCGACCAGCGTCACCGCGGGCGGGGTCGGGCTCTGCATGACGGATCTCCTGACGTACGCGCGGTTTCACCTGGGTGACGGTGCCGCCGCGAACGGCGAGCGGGTCCTCCAGCGCGAATCGCTGGAGCAGATGCGGGCGCCGCAATCGCGCAAGCAGGGAACCGACGACGAGATCGGACTGTCGTGGCACATCCGTCGCGTCGGCGCCGTTCGAGCGTTCGGGCACGGCGGGACGCTCGGCGGACACATCCTGCTCCTCGAGATCGTGCCGGAGCGCAACTTCGCGATTGCGATCCTCACCAATGCCAGCACCGGCTGGCGATTGATCCAGGACGTGGAGCGCGCCGCGCTGCAGTCCTATCTGGACGCCGCCTACACGCCGAACCAGGCGATCGCGCATCGCGGCCTCGTCGAGACGATCCCGTCGGCGTCGCCGCTGGCGCAGCAGCCCGATCCCGCGCCGTACCTGGGCACCTACGCCAGGCCCAACAACTCGTACGTCGTCCGTGTCGAGAGCGGAAAGCTGATCGTGCAGGATCGGCCGAACGGCGGCGGCGCGCCGCGGGACTATCCGGTGGCATTCTACGGACCGGATCGCGTGATCGTCACCGACGGCCCGGACCAGGGGCAATCGATCGAGTTCGTGCGCGACGCTGCCGGGCGCATCGCGTGGATTCGATTCGTGGGCCGCGCCGCGGTGCGGACGCGGTAATCACGCGCCGAGCAGCATCCACGCGGCCACCCCCACCAGCAGCGACCCGCTGACGCGCGCGCTGGCCGGACCGGCCGGCGTCAGCTTCTCGAACGCCACCAGCGCGGTCAATGCCGCGATCACCGTGAGGTTCATCACCCCGCCGGCGAACAACAGCAGCATCAGCGCCCAGCAGCAGCCGACGCAGTACACGCCGTGCTCGACGCCCATGCGAAACGCGCCCGCCGCGCCGCCGCGCCACCGCCGCATCACGAAGGCGAGCGGCGACTGGCACGCCGCGAGACAGGCGTGCTTCAACGGCGTGAACTGATACAGGCCGGCGACGATCAGCAGTACGGCGCCGGCACGGCGGCTGGACATCTCCATCATGGGCGTGACGACGCCGCTGCGCATCAGTCCCCATTGCAGGAAGGTCGCCCCGACGCTGAAGGTGCCCCACACCGCGACGTAGCCGAGCGCGAGGAGCGAGCTGTGCCGCACGCGGCCGGCGCCGGCGAGCATGATCAGCGGCGAGGCCGCCGGCAGCATCATGCCGATCATCATCACCGCCCACATCGCCCACAACAGCAGCAGGTGCGGCGCGTCCCACACCGGCGTCATCATCCAGGCGCTGGCGCCGGTCATCGGCCCGTACATGTCGCGCGCCATGACGACGATCCACAGCCAGGAGACCAGTGGCACGAGCACCAGGAGCAGCATCACCATCCGCTCACGATCCTATCCGACGCCTTCGCCGCCGGTTTCCCGTTCCCCCCCCGCTCGACGCTTGACTGGGGGGATCCGGCGTCGCAGTATGCGGGGATGGTGTTGACCGGGAACGTGGTGATCGCGTGCAACTGCGACTGGGGCTGTCCGTGCAATTTCAACGCGCGCCCGAGCCGCGGCAACTGCGAGGGGGGCTGGATCTGGATGATCGAACGCGGCGAGGTGAACGGCGTCAGCGTCGATGGCCTCGGCGTCGCGTTGTATGCCGCCTGGCCCGCGGCGATTCACGAAGGGGGCGGACGCGCCGCCTGCTATCTGGACGAGCGCGCCGACGCGGCGCAGCGGGCGGCGCTCACGAGCCTGCTCGCCGGCGAGGCCGGCGGCCCGTGGGGGCTGTTCCGGAAGACCTACGAGCTGCACGGCCCCGATCCGGCGCGCTTCGACGTCTCGCTGGCGCGGCACGCCACGCGCGCCACGATCGGCGACTTCGTCGAGCTCGAGCTCACCACGATCCGCAATCCGGTGACGCAGGCGGACGCGCACCCGGAGATCGTGCTGCCTGAAGGGCTGGTCACGAAGCACGGCAGCGCCGCGATGTCGAGAGTGTTCCGCGTCCGCGGCGCGGTCGAGTACGACCACTCGGGCCAGTACGCGGCGTTCGGCCCGTTCTCGTATTCCTAGCGCGCCGCCGCGAGCGTTCCCGCCAGCTCGCGGTAGTTCGTCAGCCTGATGCCGCGGCGCGTGATCACCTCGCGCACCTTGGGGCTGGTCCACGCGTCGACGTTCGCGCTGCGATCCGCGGCGACCCACTCGTAGCCCTGGTGGCCGATCGCGCGCATTTCGGGATCGTCAGTCGACGCGTGGTCGATGTGCAGCCACAGGCCGGGCGCGAGCGTCTCCAGCTTCGCCGCGAGCTTGTCCGCCTTCACCTGGCCCGAGTCGCGCCCGTCGTAGACGCGCCCCAGCGGCTGAATGCCCAGCTCGGACGGCACCACCAGCCCGTACTCCTTGCTCAACCGCGAGACCAGCGCCGCCACCTCGGGACCGAGGGACGTGAAGCCCATGTGGTTCCAGGTGTAGGTGGCCTGCGGCACGTGCCGTTTCGCGATGGCCAGCTGGGCGCGCAGCTCGCGCTCGATCTCGTCCAGTTTCCAGCCGCGCTCCTTCAGACTGCGCCCGGGCTCCGCAGCCGGGCGCGGCTGCACCATCGGCAACAGCCACCCGTCTTCGTCGACCAGCGACGGCACGGACGCCACCGGCCGCCACTTGACGTTGTCCCATTCGCTCGTCAGCGCGAGATGGACGCCGACGTCGAGGCCGGGATTCTCCTTGAGCAGGCGCGCCGCCTCGGGGAACCAGGGCCCGGGAACGATCACGTTGGTCGTGGTGAGAATCCCCTGCTTGTAGGCGGCGATGGTGGCCGTGTTGATGCCGTGCGCCGCGCCCATGTCGTCCCCTTTGACGACGAGGCGGATCTCGGTCGCCGCCGGCTGCAGCGCGACCATCCCCAGCAGTAACGTGCCGATCAGTCGCATCCGATCCCCCGATGGCCCGATAACCCGATCTCCGATCACCCGATGACCCGATCGCCCGATGGCCCGATAGCCCGATAGCCCGATAGCCCGATGGCCCGATAGCCCGATGGCCCGATCTAGTCGAGCTTCTTTCGCGCGAAGTAATACAGCGAGTACGCGAGCAGCGCAAACATCAGCACGGCGAAAATGTTCGAGGCGGCGAGCCCGGGCGCGAGGCGCGGTCCGAAGGCGAGCACGCCGGGCGGGATCACGCGGATGCCCAGCTCGGGATCGCCGAGCACGTTGATGATGATCGCGATCAGGCCCAGCACGCCGCCCGCGGCGATCAGGCCGCTCGCGAACAGCGAGCCCGGACTCACGTCGCTCTCGGCGTGGCCTCCCGCGGGTTTGCGCCCGCGCTCGGCGGCCCAGCGGACGATCCCGCCGCAGAAGATCGCCAGCGTGGTGTGGAGCCCCAGGTAGGAACCGACCGCGAACGACAGCGAGCGGATGCCGAGCAGTTCCACCGCGATCACCAGGAAGACCCCCATCGCCACCAGGCGCCACGGCAGCCGCTGGTTCAGGATGCCGGTGATGACCGTGGCCATGAGCCGGCCCTGCGGCGCGGCCGCCTTGTCGCTGCCGATGCCGGTGATCCACTGCACTTCGATCTGCCGCGTGTCGGGATCGTAGAGGTACTTGCCGTCGGGCAGCTCGCGCGAGCCGAGCGCGTTGACCAGGATGTAGCGCTTGTCGCGGTAGACCTGCGGGTGCGGATCGTCCAGCTCCTTCTCGATGCGGATCGCGGCGCCGCGCGCGCTCTGCTCGGCGCGCACCCGCTCGATGTCGATCGGCCGCTGCACCGGGCGGAACTCCGACAGGCCGAAGTTCATCAGCATCAGCGTGCCGCCAATCACGAACACCGACACCATGACGCCGATCATCAGCGCCCACTGCTGCCGGTACGGCGTCGCCCCGATCAGGAAGCCGGTCTTCAGGTCCTGCGACGTCGCCCCGGCATTGGCCGCCGCGACGCAGACCACGCCGCCGATCGTGATCGCCAGCGCCGAATAGGCCGGCGCGGTCCAGCCCATCGCCAGGAACATCGCGCAGGTCGCCATCAAGGTGGCGATGGTCATGCCGCTGACCGGATTGGCGGACGTGCCGATCAGCCCGCAGATTCGCGACGACACGGTGACGAACAGGAAGCCGAACAGCACGACGAAGAGCGACGCGATCAGGTTCTCGAAGCCGCTCGTCCGCGCCCCGGCAATCGGGTTGAACGTCAGCATCAGCCACATCGCGACGATGATGGCGAGCGAGCCGAGCAGCACCCACTTCATCGCCAGGTCGCGATCGAGCCGGCCGCCGGATGCCTCGGCGCCGCCCTGCTGCGCCCGCACGTCGCGGATCCCGCTCTTCAGCGCGTTGACGATCGTCGGCATCGTCTTCATCAGGGTGATGAGTCCCGCCATCGCCACCGCGCCGGCCCCCATCGGGCGGATGTAGTTCTCCCACATCTGGCCCGGCGTCATGTCGCGGATCGGAATGGTGCTGGGGTAGAGCGGGTCGGCGAGCCCCTCGCCGAAGAACTTGATCGCCGGCATCAGGACCAGCCATGAGAACACGCCGCCGGCGAAGATCGTGCCGGCGATGCGCGGCCCGATGATGTAGCCGACGCCGAGGTATTCGCTGGTGATCTCGGCGCGGACCGACGCGCCGGGGAGCCAGGCCGGCTCGTAGAGCGGCCGCTGTTTCCACAGGCCGACGGTGGCCATCAGGAAGGTGTAGGCGCCGCCGAGCCCGAGGCCCCAGAACACGCGGCTCGCGAACGACCCGCCCTTCTCGCCGGCGACGAGGACGTCGGCGCACGCCGTGCCTTCCGGATACAGCAGGTTGCCGTGCTCCTGCACGATCAGCTGGCGGCGCAGCGGAATCATGAACAGGACCCCGATCCACCCGCCGATCAGCGCCAGCAGGAAGATGCGCGAGTACTCGAAGGGGAACCCCATGAAGATGAGCGCCGGCAGCGTGAAGATGGCGCCGGCCGCGACCGACTCGCCGGCGGAGCCGGCGGTCTGCACGATGTTGTTCTCGAGAATCGTCGCCTTGCCGAAGGCGCGCAGCAGGCTGATGCTCAGGACGGCGATGGGAATCGACGCCGACACGGTGAGGCCGGCGCGCAGCCCGACGTAGACGGTGACCGCGCCGAAGATGATGCCGAAGATGGCGCCGAAGAGCACCGCCTTGAAGGTGAATTCCGGCAGGTTCGCGCTCTCGGGCACGTACGGCCGGAATTCGCCCAGCGGAGCGGTCGAGTTCCACGATGGATTGACGGCCGCTTCGGTCTTCGGCGTCTTGACGTTGGCCACGCACTACCTCCGGCAGGATGGTTTCGCGCGCCGGAAGGTACCACAGTTGGCGGCGATCTGGCACGATCCCGCTGTAAACCATCGGCGTCCCGCGACGTCTAATGCCATCATGCACGACCTCCGCTACGCCGTCCGCACCCTCAGGCGCAACGCCGGCCTCACCGCGGTGATCGTCGCGTCGCTGGCGATCGGCATCGGCGCCAACTCCGCCATCTTCAGCGTCGTCAACGCGCTGCTGCTCAGGCCGCTGCCCTACCCCGATCCCGAGCGCCTCGCGGTGCTCTGGCTGCGCTCTCCCGGCGTCGACATTCCACAGGACTGGCCGTCGCCCGGGCAGTACATCGACGTCCGCAGCGAGAATCGTTCGTTCGACGAGCTGTCGATCTCGCGCGGCCGGTCCGGGACGCTGCTCGGCATCGGCGACGCGCAGCGCGTCGAGGCGCTCGAGACCTCGTCCAGCCTGTTCACGCTGCTCGGCGCCAGGCCGCTGCACGGCCGGCTGCTGCGTCCCGACGAAGACGCGCCGGGGCGGCCGCCCGTCGTCATCCTGAGCTACGGGTTCTGGAACCGCGTCTTCGGCGGCGACCCGGACGTCGTCGGCAGGGCGATCACGTTGAACGGCGTCGGGCAGGGCGCCGGCGACGCCAGGAACCAGTTCGAGGTGGCGGGCGTGCTCGGCCCGGAGTTCCTGCTGAATGGCGAGATCATGCCGACCGTGGCGAGCATCCGGCAGATGGACGTCTTCCTGCCGCTGCCGCTCGGCGCCGACGCCGTCACGCGGCGGGGCGACGAGAACTTCAACGTCATGGCGCGCGTCAAGCCGGGCGTCACCATGGCGCAGGCGAAGGCGGACGTCGCGGCGATTGCGGCGCGGATCCGCGACAAGGACAAGCGCGATCGCACGTTCACGATCGACGTCGTGCCGCTGATCGAGTCGGTCGTCGGCGACGTGCGCGTCGCCATTCTCGTGGTGCTCGGATCGGTGACGCTGGTGCTGCTGATCGCGTGCGCGAACGTGGCGAACCTGCTGCTCACGCGCGCCGCGGGGCGCCAGAAGGAGATTGCGGTCCGGACGGCGCTCGGCGCGAGCTGGCGCAGGCTCGTCGGCCAGCTGCTGACCGAGAGCCTGCTGCTGGCGCTGCTCGGCGGGGCGGCGGGTCTCGCGCTTGCCCGGATCGCGCTGCAGGTCGTGCGCGCCGTCAACCCCGGGAACATTCCGCGGCTCGACGCGATTGTGCTCGACGGGACCGTGCTGCTGTTCACCCTCGCGGTGTCGGTCGCGACCGGGCTGATCTTCGGTCTCGTCCCCGCGATCCGCGCTGCCCGTGTCGATCTCAACGCGTCGCTCAAAGCCGGGGGCAGGAACGCGCAGGGAGAAGGCGGCTTCGGGAGCGCGCGGCCGCGCCTGCGCGGCCTGCTCGTCGTCGCCGAGGTGGCGATCTCCCTCGTGCTCCTCGTCGCTGCCGGGCTGCTGCTCCGCAGCTTCGTCCGGCTGCAGGGGGTCTCGCCGGGATTCCAGCCCGACGGCGTCATCTCGATGCGGGTCGGCCCGAGCGCGCGGCAGTTTCCGAACCGTGACGCGGCGCTCGCGCACTACGGGCCGATCGCGGAGGCGCTGGCCGGCGTGCCCGGCGTCGGCGCGCACGGCGCGGTGTCGTCGCTGCCCTTCACCTCCTCGATCGGCTGGGGATCGATCAACGTCGAGGGCTGGACGCCGCAGCCCGGGCAGGAACTGCAGGTCGATCAACGCTCGGTCACGGCGGAGTATTTCCGCACCATGGGCGTTCCGCTCGTGAGCGGCCGCGTGTTCACGGCCGCCGACATGCCGTCGACGGCCGAGCAGGTGGCGGTGATCGACGAGAAGTTCGCGCAGCGCTTCTGGCCCGCCGGCGACGCCGTCGGCAAGCACGTCTGGTTCGATCCGGCGCGGAAGCTCCGGATCGTCGGCGTCGTCGGCAGCGTGAAACAGTACGGCCTCGACGTGGACGGGCGGATCGTCCTGTACCGCCCGGGCGTGTGGGCGAGCTACCAGGTCGCCCGCACCTCCGGCGATCCCGCAGCAGTGGGCCGCGCGATGGTGCGGAAGATCCAGGAAATGGATCCGACGATCACGGTGTTCGACGTGCAGACCATGACGAGCCGCCTGTCCGCCTCGATGGCGCGCCAGCGGTTCTCGACGCTCATGCTCGGCGCCTTCGCGCTGTTCGCGCTGATCCTGGCCGTCGTCGGCGTCTACGGCGTGATGTCGCACCTGGTCGCGCAAGGGGCGCACGACATCGGCGTTCGCATGGCGCTCGGCGCCGAGCGCGGCCGCATCCTGGCGATGGTGCTGAAGCAGGGGATGCTGCTGACGGCCGGCGGCAGCCTCATCGGCCTGGCCGCCGCGGCGGCATTGACGCGCGTGATGGCAAGCATGCTGTTCGGGATCAGCGCGACGGATCTGGCGACGTTCACCGCCGTGCCGCTGATCTTGATCGGCACCGCCGCCGTCGCGAGCTACGTTCCGGCGCGCCGCGCCACGCGCGTCGATCCGGTGGTCGCGCTGCGCGACGAGTAGCGGATCGGGTACGCTACCCTGCCCGGAACATGCTGCCGACCCCCATCCGCCTGCCGGCGCACCGCCCGCTCGCCGCATCGCCGGCGTGATCGATCCACTGGCCGCCGCGGCGGGCATCGGGCTGCTCGGACCGGTTCTGGCCGGTCCGTCGCTTGCCCGCGCCCTCGGGACGCTTGCCGCGCGTGCACGCCGGCGCGTCGAGTGGGGCATCATCCTCGCCGCGGTCGGCCTCGCCATCGCCGGCGACGTGCTGCAGGACGGCCCCGGCGTGGGCGGCGCGCTCATCTACGTCGTCGCGGCGCTGCCCGGGCTGATCACGTTCCTGGTGTGGCGATCGCAGCTCGCGAGCGCGGTGGTCTCGATGGCGCCGATGTACTTCGTCGTCTCGATCCTGACGCGCGAGCGCGCCACCCATCAGCCCGCCCTGGCGCTCGACGGCGTGATTCCGCTGCACCCGGCGTGGATGCTGGTCTACGGCTCGCTCTACGTCTTCGTAATCGTGCTGCCGCTGCTCGTCGTGCGCGATCGCGCGCTCATCCGGCGCGCGCTGCAGGGATACCTGCTGGTGATGGCGCTGTCGTACGCGATCTTCCTCGTCTATCCGACCTCCGCCCCGCGGCCGGACGCGATCGGCGACGCGGGCTTCGCCGCGTGGACGCTGCGCATCCTGTATTCGCTGGATCCGCCCTACAACTGCTTTCCCTCGCTGCACGTCGCCTACGCGTTCGTCTCGGCGCTGGCGTGTCTGCGCGTGCACCGCGGCGTGGGCGCGGCGGCGGTCGCCTGGGCCGCATTGATCGGCGTGTCGACCCTGTTCACCAAGCAGCACTACGCCGCCGACGTGGTTGCCGGCACCGCGGCGGCGTCCCTCGCCTACGTGCTGTTCCTGCGCGCGAGGCCGGACGAACCGGTCCCTGAACACGATCGCCGGCGCGCGCCGGCACGCGCGCTCGGCGCGGTCGGCGTCTTCGCGATCATGATCGCGGGATTCGCCGTCGCATATCATTTTGAGTCGTGACCAGGCTTCCGCGCGTGACCCGCAGGCGTTCGGCGATCTCCGGCTGGGGTGTCTACGCCGGTGAACCCATCGCCGAAGACACCCGCATCGTCGAATACAAGGGACAGCTGATCTCGCAGGCCGAGGCCTGGCGCCGCGAGCAGCGCTATCTGCCCCGGCACCGGATCTGGATCTTCACCATCGACGCGCGCTGGGCGCGCGACGCCGCGTTCGGCGGCAATGTGGCGCGGTACATCAATCATGCCTGCCGGCCGAACTGCTACGTCGACATCGACGGGCGGCACATCTGGATCCGTGCCTCGCGCAACATCCGCACGGGTGAAGAGCTCACCTACGACTACAACACCGACGGCGTTGCCGGGATCAGGTGCCGCTGCCGGCCGAACTGCCGGCGGACGATCTGAGCATGGCGATGATCTCCCGCGATCGGCTCGCCGCCGATCTGCGTGCGCTCGGGCTGCGGCACGGCGACGTGGTGATGACGCACGCGTCGGTCCGAGCCGTCGGGGACGTGGCCGGCGGTCCGGATCAGATCCACCTCGCGATCAAGGACGCGATCACGCCAGACGGGACGCTGATCATGTACGCGAGCTGTCCGCGGTATGTGGACGAAGTCGGGCGGGGCAATCTCACGCCCGCGCAGGAGGCGGATGTGCTCGGCATGCTGCCGGCGTTCGACCCTGCCACCGCGCGCTCGGCGCGCGACAACGGCACCCTGGTCGAGTTCTTCCGCACCTGGCCCGGGTCGCAGGTCAATCCGCATCCGGCGCGCTTGGTCGCCTGGGGCGCCGCCGCCGGCCGCGTGTTCTCGTCGCAGCCGTGGGATTTCGCGTTCGGCGCCGGCTCGCCGCTGGAGCGGTTCGTCGAGCTGGACGGAAAGATTCTGCTGCTCGCGCCGGACCATGACGCGGTCACCTTCCTGCACTACGTCGAGCACGTGGCCGACCTGCCGGACAAGCGCGTCGCCCGCTTCCGCGTTCCGGTGCTCGAGAACGGCGTCCGCGTCTGGCGCGAGATGAAGGAGTACGACACGTCCGCCCAGGGGGCGCACGCCAACTGGCCCGATCGCTTCTTCGCCCGGATCGTCGACACGTATCTCGCCGGGACGCGGAACGGCGGCGGCCTCGTGGGGGATGCGCCGAGCCATCTGCTCTCCGCGCGCGGGCTTCTCGACTTCGCCCGTCCGGTGATGGAGGCAGTCGCACGCGATCGGCGCGCCGCCGACCGGCTCGTGCCGGCGCCGGGTCAGTCCGCGTCCGACTGGCGCAGGACTTCCCGATAGCGCTCGCGCGCCACGTCGAATGCGGCGCGGGCCGCGTCGCGTTCGCGGGCGCGGATGCGCGGCGACTTCTGCGCCCAGCACAGGTCGACCGCCTGCGCGCACCACTCGGCGCTCTTCCGGGACGCGCGAATCTCCTTGCCGTCCACGCGGGCGAAGATCGGGTTGGTGTGCGCGCTGCCGAGGATGCGCAGCGCGATCCAGCTGCTGCGCTCGACCGCGACCTCGAGGCGGACGTCGTGCACCGTGCCGTCCGCGCGGATCCGCTGACGCGCGACCGGTTGGCCGTTCACCACCGCCTCGACGACGGCCTCGCGGGTGCCGGGAACGCGCGCGTGTTCCGGCGTCCAGAACGGACGCCTCGAGGGATCCGGCTTCGCGGCCGGAGCCTGCGACGGCAGCAGGCACGCACAGGCGGCGGTGAGCGTCACACGGGTTCGCGGCCCCACCTGCAGATCGCTGCCGCCGAGCGGAACGCCGTCGGCGGCGAAATCCATCAGGTGCGAGAAGCCGTCCGACACGTAGGTCCGGCCGCGCCGCACCCCCTCGCACCAGCCGTCGTACGACAGCGCGCCGTCCACGCGCACGTAGGAGCGGCCGCCGCCGACGCGCTCGTCGGTGATGCAGGGGAAGTCGGTCTCCCCCGAGATCCGCGCGCGATAGCCGCAATTCAGCGTGTGGTACCAGATGTTCAACTCGTGCGCGTACGGCGTGTCGCACGCCGAGATGAAGTCCACCGCGTCGTGCGTGACGTCGACGATGTACTCGTTGGCGCCGATGCCGTCGAACGGCGGCATCTCGAGATTGGGCAGGGCGTGGCTGTTCACCTGCAGGCCCCAGCCGCTGTGCGCGAATCCCGCGACCGCGCCTTGCCCTTTCGCCCATTTCAGAATCGGCAGATCCCACGACGGCCAGTCTTCGATCTGCCGCGTGTCGGGATAGTCCTGCTCGCGCAGCCGCAGCAGGACGAGATGCCCGCAGTGGCTGGACGGGAACCCGGAGACCTCGAGGTCGTAGCGCAGCAGCGTGGACCTGGTGGAGAGGCGGTGTTCCTTGCCCTCGAAGTACTGCCGCTGATGGTAGTAGCCGGGGCCCCAGTTCAGCACCGCGCCGACGCTCAGCGCCTCTCCCAGGACGTGGCGCATCATGTCTTCCGGCCGCACCCCTTCGGTGGGACTCTCGTAGTGGCTGCAGCCGGCCGCGTGGATGTGATGGTCGCCGGAGTACCACCCGCGCGCCGCCGGATCGATCCAGCGTCTGAGCTGCACGTCGATGGCCGGCGCGCGCACGCCGGGACGAACCTCGATCCGCCGCTGTTCGGTCACGTACTCGGGACCGCGGCCGCACGTCGCCGTGAATTCGCCGGCCGGCAGCCGTATCGTCTCGCCGTCGGCGCGATAGACCTGGCGCTGGAAGAAGAAATCGGGCGCCAGCCGCTTCGAACGCGCCGGATAGACGCGGCCCTGCCGATCCTCGACCAGCAGCGACGCCACCGCGGGCCGGCCGTGCTCGTCCCGCACGCGGATGCCCACGTCCTCGGATGGATCGATGTGGAAGACGATCGCGACCCGGTTGCGGAAACCGATGTCCTCGCTGCCGCTGCCGATCGTGGCGCCGATCTGCGCCTCGCGCCGTCCGCGATCGCGGCTGTAGAGCGTCACCACCCGGTACTCGAGCGGCAGGCCGGACAGCGGCGGCTCGAGCGGCTTCTCGTCGTACATCTCGATCGCCAGCCAGCGATCGAGGACGTCGGCCTGGCGGACGCTGGGCGGCGCCATGGCATTGCCGGTGGCCGGACGATACACCGGGCGCGCCTGCGGGCTCTCGAGCAGCAGCCGCGCCGTGACGCCCGCTTCGTTGCGGACCTTGATCAGAAACGCGCGCCAGCCGTGCTCGGCGAGCCGCGCCTCCGCCGGGCCCCGCGTCACCGAGACGCGCGCCTCCGGATTGATCCGGACCTCGGCGAGACATCGCGACGCGAGCACGCGATCCACCGCGGCGGCGATGGCCGCGGCGTCGCCGCCGTTCTCGGCAGCCGTCAGCGCGGCGATGTCGGCCTCGGCGAACGGCTCGCCGAGCGCGTGCATGGCGTCGAGCACGCGGCGGACCTGCGCGAGCAGCGGCTGCAGCTCGAGGACGTCGGCGTCGGCGCGCACCGCGCGGAGCAGCGGCGCGGCGACCAGCGCGAGCTCGGCAACCTGGCGGAGCAGCGCGCGGCGGCCGATGCGATCGGACATGCGCGCATTCTAGTTCTTGGACGGCGAAATCCAGCGATCGGGATCGTCCGGGGCGGATCCGGCCCCGGCTGCCCGCGGCCACTCCCGGCGCGCGCGGGCACCGGATTTGCTCCGCGTCGGTGCGCCAGACCTGCAGGAGATCCGACCATGAAGACCACACGGCTTTTCGCCCTGGCGCTGTTGTGCGCGTGCGCCGCCGGCGTGCGGCACGCCTCCGCCCAGACGCCCGGCGAACGGCTCGAGGCCGCCGCCAATCTGAGCATGCTGCGGCTGAGCGATGTCTCGGGCGCGCGCGCCGGCCTGGGCGGGCGCCTGACGTTCGACCTGACGCGCCACGTCGCCCTCGAAGGGGAGCTCGCGTTCTATCCCAAGGATCGCATCGCGGGGGTCTTGACCGAAACAGCCGCCGGAAGCTACCGCGTCGTCAGCGAGCGGCGGCGCACCGACGCGCTGTTCGGCGTCAAGGTCGGCGCCCGCTTCGACCGGTTCGGCGTGTTCGGCAAGGCCCGGCCGGGCTTCACGCGCCTTGCCGATCGCGGCACCGCCTGCGAAGGGCCCGGCTGCGCCGTCATCCTGATGCTGATCGCCCCTTATCAGTACCGCACCGAGTTCGCGTTCGATTTCGGCGGCGGCGTCGAAGTTCATCCCACCGCCCGCACCGTCGCGCGCTTCGAGATGGGGGACACGATCATCCGCCACCGCAGCTTTGCCCCGCCGTGCCCGGCGTCGGAGTGCACGACCCACAACCTTTCCACGCGGCTCGGGATCGGATACCGTTTCTAGACGCGTCCGTCGCGCCCGGCCGGAAGCTCGTCGTGGGAGGTGAGGCATGCTTGGCGGCAAGACCTGGGATCAGTGGATCTCGCAGTACGCGCTGAGCCACCAGCATCCCGTCAACCGTTTCTGCCATACGATCGGGATCCCCCTGATCGTGCTCTCGCTGCCGCTCGTCCTGGTGGCGCTCGTCGAGCCGCGCTGGTGGCCGGTGCCGGCGGCGCTGTTCGTCCTCGGATGGATTTTCCAGTTCGTCGGCCACGCGGTGGAAGGCAAGCCGCCCGAGTTCCTGCACGACTGGCGTTTTCTCCTGGTCGGCCTGCGCTGGTGGATCGCCAAGATGCGGGGACGCGCCTAAGTGCCGCCGCCTGGCGCGCGGCCCGCGATCGGGACGCTGGTGCTCCAGCTCGGGCTGGTCGCCACGATCGCGGCGACGGTCGGCTGCGACCGTGTCACCAAGCACGTGGCGACCGCCGCGCTGGCCGGCCGGCCGGCGCGGTCGCTGCTCGCCGATACCATCCGCCTCGGCTACGTGCAGAACGCCGGCGGATTCCTGAGCCTCGGGGCGGATCTGCCCGAGACGGTCCGTACCTCGTTGTTCGTCGTCGCCACCGGCGTGCTCCTGCTCGCGCTCGTCGCCTACGGCATCAGGCTTCGCTGGCGCGGGTGGGCGGCCTTCGGTCTCGCGCTGTTCGTCGCCGGCGGCGTGTCGAACTGGGTCGACCGCGTCCTGCACGGCAGCGTCATCGACTTCATCAACGTCGGCGTCGGTCCGCTGCGCACCGGGGTGTTCAACGTCGCCGACGTCGCGATCCTGCTCGGCGTCGCCATCGTCCTGATCTCGGAGTTCACGCGTCCCTCCATTCGCGTGCGCCCTGATCCGCGCTGAGTCGCGGGGCCGGACGACGAGCGCGCCTCGCGATGACATGAACGCACAAAGATGGCTCGTCGTCGTTCTTCGCATTGCCGGCGTCTTCACGATTGCGGCGTTTCCCGCGATGCTGTTGCCGGTGGACTGGATGGCGTCCACGCACGCGCGGCTCGGCCTGGGTGAGTTCCCGCGCTCCGCGGTCGTCGATTACCTCGCCCGTTCGATTGCGGCGCTCTACGGTTTCCACGGCGTCCTGGTGCTGCTGGTCTCGACCGATCCCGTGCGCTACCGGCCGATCGTCTGGTTCATCGCCGTGATGAACATCGCCTTCGGCGCGATGCTGATCGCGATCGACCTGCACGCCGGTCTGCCGGCGTACTGGACGGCGCTCGAGGGGCCGCCGATCATCGCCTTCGGTCTGGTGATCGCCCTGCTGACGCGCCTGACGTCCGCGTCGTATCCGCCAAGGTGAGCCGCGCGTGCGGCGATTCACGCC
Organism: Vicinamibacterales bacterium; assembly: GCA_035699745.1. Taxonomy (NCBI): domain Bacteria; kingdom Pseudomonadati; phylum Acidobacteriota; class Vicinamibacteria; order Vicinamibacterales; species Vicinamibacterales bacterium. Next base: position 54,644 of record DASSPH010000047.1, on the reverse strand, counting down.
TTCCAGGGCGATGGAGGCAGACGTGGAGAGATTTGCAGGGATTGCGGCGGCGCTGGCCGTGGTGGCGGCCTGTTCGTCGCCGGCGTACGCGCAGCCGGCCGGCCGATTCTCGGTCGCCGGCACGGTCGATTACACGCGCATTACCGACGACGAGAGCCTGCTCGGATCCGGCATCGGCGCCGGAGGCGCGCTCGGCTGGCGCCTGACTGATGCGACGGGCGTCGAGATCGAAGTCAGCCGGACGCGCCACGTGCGCGATCTCGGGCTGTTCGCGGTGGCGCACGACGCGCAGGGACGGCTGGAGCCGGTTCCCTACACGGAGCGCTGGGAGGGGACGGCGACGTTCGTCATCGCGTCGGTCGCGCACACGTTCGGGTCCGGCCCGGTGCGCCCCGTCGTGTGGGGAGGCGGCGGGTTCATGACGCATGGCGGCACCGAGCGCGGGCCGAAGGTGGCGCCGCAGGCGCCGCCCGGATTCACGCTGCAGCCCGGGGACGGCGAGACCCGCCGCGGCCCCGGCACGAACGCGGCGGCCGTCGACGGCGGGCTCGGGGTCGACATCCGCGTCGCGCCGCGGGTGACGCTGCGTCCGTTCGCCGGGCTGCGGCTGGCGAATACGCAGAACGTGGGACCGAAGTATCTGGTCCGCACCGGCGTCCGCGTCGAGTTCCGCTGACGGCGGGTCGGGGCCGCTGTTCTGCAAAGGCGGCGGCCCGGGGATAAGATAGCGCCTCGTGATGGGCACTCGACGGGGAATCAACCGGGCGCGGTGGGGCAGTGCGTTCGTGGTGAGCGCGCTGACCGCCGGCGTGCTCGACATCACCTACGCGATCCTGTTCTCGTACTTCCGCAGCGGCACGACGCCGGCGCGGCTGCTGCAGTCGGTGGCGAGCGGCGCCCTCGGCCGCGACGCCTACGCGGGGGGCGCGGCGACCGCCGCGCTCGGCCTCGGCTTCCATTTCCTGATCGCGTTCATCATCACCGCCGTGTTCTTCGCCGCCGCGGCGCGGGTGCCCGCGCTGACCAGCCATCCCGCCGTCACCGGCGCGCTCTACGGGATTGGCGTGTATCTCGTGATGAACTTCGTCGTCATTCCGCTGTCGAAGATCGGGCCGCGGCCGCTGCCGGCGGCGATCGTGGTCGTCACCGGCGTCCTGGTCCACATGTTTCTGATCGGGTTTCCGATTGCGTCGGGCGCCCGGCGCGCGTTCCGCACCGGTTCGTTGCGATAGCCGCCGATGGACGCGTCGCGCGCGCTGCTGCGCCACTTCCTCGCCGCCCTCGCCTACCGGACGCAGAAGGCACTGCGCGGCGCGCCGGCGGATTTCGCCGAGTATCGTGCCGGCCGGCACGTGCGGACGCCGCACGAGCTGGTGTGGCACATGACCGGGGTGATCGGCTACGCGCGCACGATGCTGCGCGGCGGAACCTTCACGCCGCCGCGGCTGGCCACGTTCGAGGAGGAGATTGCCCGCTTTCACGACACGCTGCAGGCGCTGCGCGACGACTTCGCCGACCGCGGGTTGACGGCGGCGATCAGCGACGAGCAGTTCCTGCAGGGTCCGCTGGCGGATGCGATGACGCACGCCGGGCAGCTGGCGATGCTGCGCCGGCTGGCGGGCTCGCCGGTGGCGTCGGAGAATTTCATCTTCGCGGACATCCGGGTGGAGAACGTGGGTCCGGTGCAGGCCGCCCCGGCGGCGCCCGACGACTGGTGGTCGCCGGACCAGCCGCCGCAGCCGCCCGGCGCCCCCGGCCGTCACCGGACGCCGTGATCCGCGCCCGCTGAAATGGGGACTGTCCCCTTTTCCCGAAGCGCGGGCGCGTTTTCCGGCGCAATATCGCGGGTCGCGTTCGTTTTCCGCCTGAATCCGCGCGATTTTTCCCGGAAAAGGGGACAGTCCCTATTTCCCGCGCGCGAGCGTCAGGTTGCGATACTCGATCGGGCCGTGATCGCCCTGCAGCAGCAGGGGACCCGGCTTCCCCTCGTGACTGTCCAGCGCCGCGCCGGTGATCCCCGGAATCTCGCGATCGGCGATGATCGTCGTCCCGTTCAGCGCGACCGTCACGTGGCGGCCGATCAGCGTCACGTCGAACGACTGCCATTCCCCCGGCTTCCTGGCCGCCATGACGCTGGGAGCGAGATAGCCGTAGATCGCGCCGAGGCTGTCGATCTCCGGCTCCGCACCGGCCACGTCGGCGATCTGCACTTCGTAACGCCCGCGCAGGTAGATCCCGCTGTTCCCGCCGGCCGGATAGCGGAACTCCGCGTGCAACTTGAAGTCGTCGAACGTCGCGTCGGTGACGAGATTGCCGCCCGACTTGCGGTTGCGCAGCACGCCTCCCTCAGCCGCCTCCCACTCGTTGCTGCCGCCGACGATGTGCCAGCCGGAGAGATCACGCCCGTTGAACAGCGGAACCGGCGCGTCCCACCGCGGCGCGGACGCGCGCCGCAGCGACGGCGCCCGCACGCCGGTCCATTTCATCGGCGCCCCGCTGCCAATCGCCATCGTCCCGGTCAGCCTGTCGCCACTGAGCGTCCCGCTGACGACGACGTCGCCGTCCACGCGCTCCCACTGCGGCGGAATCGCGAACCGCATCTCGCCGTTCGTGAACTCGACCTTCGCAATCGGACGCGCGCTGCCCGACATGCCGACGAACTGCCCGACCAGCGTGTTGACGCCCGAATGACGCACCTCGAGCCAGGCGCTGCGCTCGCTGCCGTCGGCGCGCTGCACGGTGATGTCCCAGCGGCCGATGATCGGCGGCTGAGTCGGCTGCGGGGAGACGATCGCGGTGAGGGCGACGAGCAGGGCGGGGAGCAGCATGCGCATGCGCGCCATTCTAAAGCCGCTGCGCCCCCGGACGTCCATCCTCGACGAGGAACGAGGCGCGCGTGCGGCGCGGCCCTTCCTTCCGGGTCACGAAGTCGACCACCTGGTAGTCGGCGTGCCACCGCTGCGGCGTCACCGAACACGACACGTAACCGCGCTGGCTGTTGTAGAACTTCACGAACGGGTTCTCCGCCATCACCGCGATCAGCCGCTCGGGCAGATCGGTCCCGTCCCCTCCCGAGGTGATCGAGGTGCCGACGAACTCGGTGCCGACCGTCGGCGACTTCGGGTCGCGGAAATCGACTCGCAGGTCGTTGACCCAGTTGCTGTGGATGTCGCCGGTCAGGACGATGGGATTGGCCGCGCGCCGCCGCGCGAACAGCTCGAGCAGCCGCGTGCGTCCGGCGTCGTAGCCGGACCACTGGTCCATGGAGATCCGCTCCTCGGGGCCGGGGAACTGATCGACGCGCGCCACCATGACCTGCTGCGGCAGCACGTTCCATCGCCGCCGCGATTTGTCGAACGCCTCGAACAGCCACCGCTCCTGCGCGGCGCCGAGCAGCGTCGCCGCGGGATCCGCCGTTCCCGGACAGGGCGGCTTGGTCATGTCGCCGCACGGTTGATCGGTGCGGTACTGGCGCGTGTCGAGCACGAAAAAGGAAGCGAGCTGCCCGTAGGTGAACTGGCGGTACAGCTGGATGTCGGGTCCGGCCGGGACGGACCGGCGGCGCAGCGGCATGTGCTCGTAGTAGGCCTGGTAGGCCGCGGCCCGGCGGGCGAGAAACAGGTCGCGCGGGTCGGTGTTCTCCGAGATGTCCCCGGCGTAGTTGTTGTCGACCTCGTGATCGTCGGGTGTGACGATCCACGGGAACGACGCGTGCGCCGCCTGCAGATCCGGATCCAGTCGGTACTGGGCGTAGCGCTCCCGATAATGCTGCAGCGTCGTCAGTTCGGGGCCATGATGGCGGCGGACCACGTTGTCACGGCCCGGGCCTTCGTAGATGTAGTCCCCGAGGTGGAACACGAGGTCGAGATCCTCGCTGCACATGTGCCGGTAGGCCGTGAAGAAGCCCGTTTCGTAGTGCTGGCACGAGGCGAACGCGAAGCGCAGGCGATTGACGTCGGCGCCGCTCTTCGGCAGCGTCTTCGTGCGGCCGATCGGACTGGTCGCGTCCGCGGCGTGGAAGCGGTACCAGTACCACCGGTCCGGATCGAGTCCCTCTACCTCGGCGTGGACGCTGTGGGCCGCCGCGGCCGACGCGGTCACGCGCCCCTGCCGCAGGATCTTCCGCATCCCTGCGTCTTCGCCGACTTCCCAGGTGACCTCCACCGGTTCGGCGATCCCGCCGCCGTTCAGCGGGTCCGGCGCCAGGCGCGTCCAGAGGACGACACCGTCGTGGGCCGGATCGCCTGACGCCACGCCGAGGGTGAACGGATCGGACGCCCAGCGCACGCGCTCGCGGGCGCGGGGCAGCGCGCCGGCGGCGACGACGGCGATGCCGCCGAGCAGGAACGCGCGTCGATCGACGCGGCCGCGCCACAGGTTGTCGAATGCGAAGGCCGGCTGCTGGTTCATGGCGGGGATGAGCATACGACAACCCCGCGGCTATGATGCTGACGATGACGGAGCGTGTGCGCGCGCTGGCGCGACAGATCTGGGACTACCACCACATGCATCACGTGCTGGCGCCGGCTGACGCCATCCTGGTGCTGTGCAGTTACGACACCGCCGTCGCCGATCGCGGCGCGCAGCTGTTCCTCGACGGCTGGGCGCCGCTGCTGATCTTCGCCGGCGGCCAGGGGGCGATCACCCGCCGGCTGTGGACCGAGCCCGAGGCGGATCGATTCGCGCGCATCGCGATCGAGCGCGGCGTGCCGGCCGAACGGATTCTCATCGAGAACCAGTCGATGAATACCGGGGAGAACGTCGAGTTCACACGGCGTCTACTCGGCGGGCGAGGGCTCGATCCGGCGTCCTTCATCCTCGTGCAGAAGCCGTACATGGAGCGCCGCAGCTACGCGACATTCATGAAGCGGTGGCCGGGCAAGCAGGTGGTCGTGACCTCGCCGCAGGTGCCCTTCGACGAGTATCTGGCGCGCTACTCGAACGCCGCGCTCTCCGAAGCGGAGGTGATCGGCATCATGGTCGGCGATCTGCAGCGGATCCGGGACTATCCGGCGCGCGGTTTCCAGATCCCGCAGGAGATCCCGGCCGACGTGTGGGCCGCGTTCGAGGAGCTCGTCGCGCTCGGCTACGACACGCATCTGTCGCCGTCCCCGTCCCGGGTGCCAGGTCTCTAAACCGGCACATACCGGGGCCAGGTCTCCGTTCGCGACTCGTGACGGCGCGGGTGTGCCCGTTCGCAGACCTGGCACCGCCGGACGCCCGTTCGCAGACCTGGCACCTCCAGACGGCCGTTCGCAGACCTGGCACCGCCGGACGCCCGTTCGCAGACCTGGCACCTCCGGACGCCCGTTCGCAGACCTGGCACCTCCGGGACGCCCGTTCGCAGACCTGGCACCTCCGGGACGGCCGTTCGCAGACCTGGCACCTCCGGGACGCCCGTTCGCAGACTTGGCACCTCCGGGACGGCCGTTCGCAGACCTGGCACCGCCGGACGCCCGTTCGCAGACCTGGCACCGCCGGACGCCCGTCTACAGACCTGGCACCGGCAGGGTCACGACCCGCCCGGTCCGGACGGACTCGTCCGCGGCCAGCACGATCCGCAGGCTCTTCACGGCGTCGTGCATGTGCGCGGTGAGATCGACGTCCTCGGCGATCGCCTTCAGCAGGAAGCGCTGTTCCCGCTCGCACAGCTCGTCGTGGCTCGGCTCGTCCGCCGTCGAGATCCGCTCGTCGGCACGCGCGAACGTGCCGTCCTGCTTCAGCTCGGCATGATGGCGCAGCAGCTGGTTGGTCTGGGTGTGCGCGTTGATGTCGTCCGACTTCACCGAGACCACCCCCTCCGCCAGCACGATCGACACCGAACCGTTCGGGCCGATCACGTCCTTCACGAAGAACGCGGTCTCGCTCATCATCGGGCCCCAGCCCGCCTCGTACCAGCCCACCGACGCATCGTCGAACACCACATGGAGGTGGCCGTAGTTGTACATGCCCGCCGGGAGATCGTCGGTCAGCCGCGCGCCGACGGCATGGACCGAGCGCGGATTGGCCCTTGTGATCTGACACCAGATGTCGACGTAATGGACGCCGCAGTCGACGATCGGCGAGAGGCTGTTGAGCAGGTTCTTGTGAGTCTGCCACTGCGCGCCGCTCGACTGCTGATTCAGGTTCATGCGGAACACCAGCGGCGTGCCGAGCGTGCGGGCGAGCTCGATGAACTGCAGCCACGACGGATGATGCCGGAGGATGTAGCCGATCACCAGCTTCCGCTTCGTCCGCGCCGCCGTCTCGACCACCCGCTCCGCTTCGGCGACGGTTTCGGCGAGCGGCTTCTCGACGAAGACGTGCGCGCCGGCCTCCATCGCCTTGACGGCGTACTCGGCGTGGGTGTCGGGAAACGTGTTGATCGACACCACGTCCGGCTTCGTCGCCGCGAGCGCCTCGTCGAACGAGGTGAACGCGGGGACGCCGGCGATCTCGGGCGGCCGCAGCATCGTCTTCACCCGCCGCGCGCACACGCCGGCGATGGTGGCGCCGGGGAGCCTGGCGTAGGCACGCGCGTGGCTGAGTCCCATGTTGCCGAGGCCGACGACGAGAACGCGCTGCGGAGTCACGGCGTCATAATCTCACGGAGGGTTCACCGATGCCCATCATCGCGTCCATTCGCGGCGAGTTCGAACGCTATAAAGCGCTCGCCGAAGCCGCGATCGCCCAGCTCGACGAGCCCGAGCTGTCCCGCATACCGGCCGAAGACGGCAACTCGATTGCGACCGTCTGCTGGCACGTGGCGGGAAATCTGCAGTCGCGCTTCACCGAGTTCCTCACCAGCGACGGCGAAAAGCCGTGGCGCCGCCGCGACGAGGAGTTCGAGCCGCGGCCGGTGTCGCGCGCGGAGCTGCTCGCGAAATGGGAGGCAGGCTGGGCGGTGCTGCTCGGCGCGCTGTCCGAGCTGAACGACTCGCAGCTCGATCGCCCGATCACCATCCGCGGCCAGGGCATGCGCGTCGACGAGGCTCTCCATCGCGCGCTCGCGCACACCGCCTACCACTGCGGCCAGATCGTGGTGCTGGCGAAGCACGCGCGCGGCGCCGCCTGGCGGTCGCTCAGCATCCCGCGCGGCCAGTCGGACGCCTTCAACAAGAATCCGTCGCGGCAACTGGCGGGCGAGCACGCGCGCGGGCTTCGCGAGCGGCGCTAGCGTCCGGCCCGGTCCAGCCCCGCCTTTTCGCGCAGCTCGTCGATCCGCTTCGACGCGTCGGCCTTCGTCAGCTCGTCGTCGGCCGCGTCGGCCGGTTCGCCCGCCTGCGCCGCCAGAGTCTCGAGGTAGGACCGCTGCGACGGCGTCGCCGGATCGTCGCCCGTCTTCCACTCGTCGGGATGTTTGATGGTCGAGTCGTCCGTCTGATTCTTCATCTGGTCTCCTGGGGACGGTCGAAGCACACCGCGTGCCGAAGAAACAGCGAAACGATCGGCCGAGCTGCCGGCGTCGCGCGCGGTGCTAACGTAGGCCCGACATTCTCGAGCCGAAAGGACCTGGACGATGAACGAGATCGATATCGCGGCGCTGCAGCGGGCCGCGGGAGGACGCTGATGCGGGACGCGGGCCGGCTGATCGCGTGGGTGGTGATGCTCCTCCTTCCCGCAGCCGCCTTTGCGGGACAGCAGCCGCCGCCCATGCCGATTCAGGACGGACAACTCCTTCCGCTGTGGCCCGGCGGCGCGCCGGGTGCGCAGGGCGCCGCAGACAGCGACGTGCCCGCCATCACCGTGTACCTCCCGCGCACCATGGCGCCGGGCACGCCGGCGATGATCGTCTGTCCGGGCGGCGGATATGGTGGGCTGGCCGCGAACCACGAAGGACGGCAGGTCGCCAATTTCCTCAACTCGCTCGGCATGGCGGCGTTCGTCCTGCGGTACCGGCTCGGACCGAAGTACCACCATCCGATTCAGCTCGGCGACGCGCAGCGCGCCATTCGCACCGTCCGGGCGAAAGCGGCGGAGTGGCGGATCGATCCGGCGCGGATCGGCATCATGGGCTTCTCCGCCGGCGGACATCTCGCGATGACGGCGAGTACGCTGTTCGACGCCGGCGCCACCGACGCGCCCGATCCGATCGATCGCGCCGGCAGCCGGCCGGACTTCGCCGTGCTGGGCTACCCGGTGATCTCGATGACGGCGTCCTGGACGCATCAGGGATCGAAGCGCAACCTGCTCGGCGACGCGCCCGACGCCGACGTCGCGTCGAAGCTCTCCGGCGAGAAGGCGGTAACGAAGGACACGCCGCCGACGTTCATCTTCCAGACCAACCAGGACACGGCCGTGCCGGCGGAGAACAGCGTCCATTACTACCTCGCGCTGCGGCAGGCCGGCGTGCCGGCAGAGATGCACATCTTCGAGCGCGGCCCTCACGGCGTCGGTCTGGCCAACAACGATCCGGCGCTGTCCGCCTGGTCGAACCTGCTCGCCAACTGGCTCCGCGGCCGCGGCGCGATCAAGTAGGCACTCGATCCATGCCTGCCGTTCGTCACGTCGACGCGAAAGCCGGCGACATCGTGCTGCTCGCCGGGACCATGAAGGGGGCGTTCATCCTGCGCAGCGATGCCGCGCGCCGCGCGTGGGACGTCGGCGGCCCGTACTTCCCCGGCCACGAGGTCTACGCGATCGGCTGCGATCGCCGCGCGGGACGCGCGCGGATCTGGGCCGGGCCGAACAGCATGCATTGGGGCGGGCTGCTGCGCTGCAGCGACGACTTCGGCCGCACCTGGACCGAGCCGGAGACCGCGAACGTCAAGTTCCCGGAAGGGACCGGAGCGTCGCTGACGCGGATCTGGCAGATCGTGCCGGGGCGCGACAGCGAGCCGGACACGCTGTACTGCGGCGTCGAACCGGCGGCGTTGTTCGCGTCGCGCGACGCCGGCGCGACGTGGTCGCTGGTCGACGGTCTGTGGAACCATCCGCATCGCGCGAAGTGGCAGCCGGGAGGCGGCGGGCTCTGCCTGCACACCATCTTCCTCGACCCGGAGCGCCCGGCGCGTATGGGCGTCGCGATTTCCACCGGCGGGGTGTATCTCACGGACGATGGCGGCGGGATCTGGCGCGCGTCGAACAAGGGCGTCCGCGCCGATTTCCTGCCCGACAAGCATCCCGAGTTCGGCCAGTGCGTGCACAAGGTCGCGCAGTCGCGGTCCAGGCCCGATCGCCTGTTCCTGCAGAACCACTGGGGGCTGTATCGCAGCGACGATCGCGGCGAGACGTGGGCCGACATCGCCAACGGGGTGCCGTCCGACTTCGGCTTCCCCATGGCGATCCATCCGTCCGACCCGGACTGCGCGTGGATCGTGCCGCTCGAATCGGACGCGTTCCGCTGCACGCCGGAAGGAAAGCTGCGCGTCTATCGCACCCGCGACGCCGGCGCGTCGTGGCAGCCGCTGTCCGACGGGCTGCCGCAGGAGGGCGCCTACGAAACCGTCCTGCGCGATGCGCTCGCCGTCGACACCCTCGGCCGGACCGGCGTGTATTTCGGGACGCGCAGCGGGAAGCTGTTCGGATCGGCGGACGAAGGGGAGACCTGGATGACGATCGCCGAAGGGCTCCCGCCGGTGGTGGCGGTGAAGACCGCGGTGATCTGATGCCGGTCGTGTTCATGATTCCGGGCGCGCTGCGCGAGCTGGCTGCGGGCCGCTCGGAGGTCCCCGTCGACGCGCCCGCCGGTCCGCTGTCGGCAGCGCTCGCCCGGCTCTGGGCGGAGTGCCCGGGCATCCGCGACCGTGTCATCACCGAGGCCGGCCGCGTGCGGCCGCACATCAACATCTTCGTCGACGGCGAGAACATCCGCGACGCCGGCGGCCTGGAAACGCCCGTCGGCGCCGACGCCGAAGTCTTCATCCTGCCTGCGGTCAGCGGCGGCTGAGGATTGCCGTTGGTTTTGGTCCCCGAAATGCGCGGGATCCCGCTATACTGCAGGCCCACAACACGCAGGAGCCATCATGCTGGTACGTTCGCGTCTGCGGCGGCGGTCCCTCGGCGTCGTGCTCCTCGTGCTGCTGTCGACCGAGACCGCCTCGGCCCAGCAGACCGCCGCGAAACCGGCGGCGGCTCCGAAGAAGAATCCGCTCGCCAAGCTCGTGGAGCCGTGGCCGACGCCGGAAAAGATGGCGGAGCGGAAGCGCGAGGCGGAGTCCGATCCGCTGTTCGTGTCAGACGAGCCGCTCGAGGTGACGCTCGTCGCCGACTTCAAGGCGATCAACCGCGATCGCAATCCCGAGAGCAAGACCGCCTTTCCCGGCACGCTGCGCATGGGGGATGCCAGCATCCCGGCGACGATCAACGCGCGCGGCCACCTGCGCCGCATGGCGCGGACGTGTGATTACGTCCCGCTGCGCGTCGCGTTCGAGAAGAAGGACGTCAAGGGGACCCTGTTCGCGCGGCAGGACGCGGTGAAGCTGGTCGTCCAGTGCGCCGGGGGGCGCGATTACGAGCAGTACATCCTGCGCGAGCACCTGGCGTATCGCGTGTTCAACGTGATCACGCCGAACTCGTTCCGCGCCCGGCTCGCGCGGATCACCTACGTCGACGCGGCGACGGGCAAGGGACTGGGCACCCGGTCCGGGATGTTCCTCGAGGACGAGTCGAGCGTCGCCCGCCGCATGGAAGGGCGGGTGGTCGAACTGCCGCGCCTGCGATTCGACGACCTCAGCACCGACACGCTGATGCCGATGATGATCTTCCAGTACATGATCGGCAACACCGACTACTCGATCTACGCGCTGCACAACGTCCGGATCGTGCAGCGGCCGGACAAGTCGCTGCATCCGGTTCCGTACGACTTCGACGTGTCCGGGCTGGTGAATCCGCCGTACGGCATCCCGGCGCGGGCGTTGATGATCAAGTCGGTCACCGAGCGGATGTACCGCGGGCCGTGCCGGCCGCAGAGCATCGTCGACCCGTACGTCGCCAACTTCGTGGCGAAGAAGGACATCGTGCGCGCGCTGCCCGACAGCATTCCCGGCTTCGAGCGCGGCGTCCGCGACACGGTCCGCTCGTTCATCGACAGCTTCTATTCCTCGATCAAGTCCCCCAAGGACGTCCGCGGCCTCTTCGTCAACTGCAGTCCCAAGTCGACGATGTAGCCACCCGCCGTTGACCGCTCCCACCTCGGCCGACTACAGTTAGGACGGGCACCGGAAGTGCGTCCGCTTCCGGTGGGAGGAGGATCAATGAGTCGTGTTGTACAGCGCCTGCTGGTGCTGGCGCTGGTGGTGTGTGCGTTTTCGAACAGTGCGTTCGCGCAGGGGAGCGGCACGACGTCGCTGTCCGGCGTGGTTACCGATACCGGCGGCGGCGTAATTCCCGGCGCAACGGTAGTCGTCAAGAATGATGCGACGGGCGTCACCTACGAAACGGTGTCCTCGTCCACGGGCGCCTTCAGCGTCCCGTCCCTCGACCCGGGTACCTATACCGCCACCGTCTCCCTCTCGGGATTCAAGACGTCGGTCATCAGCAACATCCGTCTTCTCACGGCGACGCCGGCCAGCATCGACGTCAAGCTCGATGTCGGCGCGCTCACCGAGACGGTGGAAGTACGGGCATCGTCCACCCTCGTGCAGACGCAGTCGTCGGCGGTCACCTCGACGATGGCGGTCGAGCAGCTGAAGCAGCTGCCGCTCGTCTCGCGCAACGCGCTGTATTCGCTGGCGTTCCTGCCCGGCGTCGAAACCGCCGGCGGGCCGCGCGGCGCGGTCATCAGCGGCCTCCCGAACAACACCGTCAACATCACCATCGACGGCATCAGCACCGGCAACCAGTTCCAGAACACCGACGGGTTCTTCTCGATGGTCACGCCGCGTCTCGACGCGATCGAGGAAATCACCGTCACCGGCGCCACGCCCGGCGCGGGCAGCGGCAACGGCTCGACGCAGGTCGCGTTCACCACCCGCTCGGGCACCAACGAGTTCAACGGCAGCGTCTATGACACCATCCGCGACCCGCGGCTGAACTCCAACTACTACTTCAACCGGATCAACGGGCTCCAGAAGAACCAGGTCAAGCTGCAGACCTACGGCGGCCGCCTCGGCGGTCCGATCGTCATTCCCGGTCTCTACGACGGGCACAACAAGGCGTTCTTCTTCTTCAACATGGAGCATCAGTATCAGCCGAGCTCGGCGACGCGCACGCGCACGATCCTGAATCCCGATGCGCAGAACGGCCTCTTCGCCTACACCTCGGGCGGGCAGACCCGTACGGTGAACCTGTACACGCTCGCGGCGGCGAACGGCCAGACCGCGACGCCGGATCCGTTCATCCTCAACCTGCTCGGGCAGATCCGCCAGAGCACGACGACCACCGGATCGGTGACGACGCCGGCGGGGCAGACCAACCTGCAGAACTTCGTCTACCAGGCGACGTCGTCGAACAACCAGTACGCGCCGACGACGCGCATCGACTACAACCTGACGGACAACCATCGTCTGGGCGGCAGCTACCTGTTCCAGCGGTTCCTGAGCAAGCCGGACCTGCTGAACAACGCGGAACCGCCGTTCCCCGGGTTCCCGAACCAGGGCTTCCAGACGTCGTGGCGCACCGTCGGCTCGCTGTGGATGCGTTCGACGCTGTCGTCGAAGATGGTCAACGAGCTGCGCGGCGGCTGGCAGACATCGCCGAACAACTTCTTCGGCAACATCAGCCGCGACATGTTCGACTACCAGGGCGGGTTCCTGCTGAACTTCCCGACCATCACGGACCCCGGCGCCAACAACAACCCGGCGCCGCGCAACACGCCGAACTACAACATCGAAGACACGCTCAGCCTGCAGCGCGGCTCGCACAGCTTCTCGCTGGGCGGTTCGTACCAGCGCACCGAGCACCGCCAGAACAGCAAGAACCTCGTGCCGCAGCTCGATTTCGGCGTCGATCAGACGTTCGATCCGGCGAACGCGATGTTCACGACCGCGAACTTCCCGGGCGCGTCGAACAACGTGCTCACCGAGGCGCGGAACATCTACGCCATCCTCACCGGCCGGATCACCAGCGTGACCGGCACGGCGCGTCTCGACGCGAACACGAACAAGTACGTGTATCTCGGCAACCTGTATCAGGTGGCGCGGATGGACTCGTTCGACCTCTTCGCGCAGGACTCGTGGCGCATGACGCCGACCTTCACCGTCAACTACGGCGTGCGGTACGACGTGCAGCTGCCGTTCAGCCCGGTCACCAGGACGTGGTCGACGTCGACGCTGGCGGATCTGTGCGGCCGGTCGGGTGTCGGCAACGGACCGGCGGGACGCTCGTGCAACCTGTTCCAGCCCGGCATCAATCCCGCCGGCGCGGTGAACGCGCCGACGTACCTGCTGTTCGAGCCGGGCAGCCATGCCGTGCCGACCGACTGGAACAACGTCGGTCCGAACGCCGGCGTGGCGTGGCGTCCGAACGTGCAGGGCGGCTGGCTGCGGACGCTGCTCGGCGATCCGGAACAGGCGACGCTGCGCGGCGGCTACTCGATGACCTTCGGTCTCGAGCGCATGCAGCGCTTCACCGACATCTACGGCGGCAACCCGGGCGGCACCACAGTCGCGAGTCGCAACTACACGACGGGGTTCCCGATCGGGACGGCGCCGTTGCTGTTCCGCGAGCAGAACCGTCTCGGTCCGCCGGCGTTCTCGACCGAGCCGGTGTACCCGCTGCTGGCGACGGCAGCGAACAACCTGAACATCTTCGACCCGAACATCAAGACTCCCTACGTCCACCAGTTCTCCGCCGGCTTCCAGCGCTCGATCGGGCGCGACATGGCGCTCGAAGTGCGCTACGTCGGCAACCGCAACAAGAACGCCTGGACGACGGAGAACTGGAACGCCGAGGAGAACATCTTCGAGACCGGGTTCCTGAACGAGTTCAAGCTGGCGCAGCAGAACATCGCGGCGAACGTGGCGGCCGGCCGGGGCGCGACCTTCCGCTACTTCGGCCCGGGCACCGGCACCTCGCCGCTGCCGATCTACCTCGCGTACTTCAGCGGCGTGCCCGCGTCGCAGGCGGGCGATCCGGCGCGCTACACGTCGGCGAACTTCTCGAACACGGCGTGGACCGGCCACCTCAGCACCTACGAGGCCGATCCGCAGGACGCGGCGAACGATCTGCACGCCAACACGACGTTCCGCGGCAACGCGATCAGCGCCGGCCTGCCGGCGAACTTCTTCGTGATGAACCCGGCGGTCAACGCGGCGCAGATCACCCGTTCGCTGGCCGGGACCAAGTACGATTCGCTGCAGGTCGATCTGCGGCGCCGCTTCTCGCGCGGCTTCCTGATCAACATGAACTACACGTTCGCGAAGCGTCAGGGCTCGTCGCTCCAGTCGCTGCGCCAGGAGCGCATCTACCTCGAGGACACCCAGGTGCCGCACGCGTTCAAGACGCAGTGGACCTGGCAGATCCCGGTCGGCCGCGATCGCCGCTTCGGGACCGGCATGAACTCGGCGCTCAACGCCATCCTCGGCAACTGGGAGTTCTCCGGCACCGGCCGGCTGCAGCGCCAGCTGTTCGATCTCGGCAGCGTCAAGCTGTTCGGGATGACGAAGGACGAACTGCAGAAGGCGTTCAAGATCCGCACCGTGCGGTCGGACGCGGGAACCATCACCGTGTTCAACTTCCCGCAGGACATCGTCGACAACACGCGCCGCGCGTTCAATACCGACGCCGGTTCGGCGACCGGGTACGGCGGCGACGGGCCGCCCACCGGCCGCTACATCGGCCCGGCCTCGGACGCGAACTGCATCGCGCTGTATGCGGGTGATTGCGGCGCGGCGAAGCAGGTGCTGCTCCTGGGCCCGGTGTTCTCGCGCTGGGACATGCGGCTGAACAAGCGGTTCCCGTTCGGCCCGAAGACCTCGTTCGAACTCGGCTTCGAGGTGCTGAACGTGTTCGACAACATCAACTTCAACTACGCCACCAATCCGAGCCCGAACACGTCGGCGGACACGTTCCGCGTGACGTCGGCCTACACCGACATCAACACGACGTTCGATCCGGGCGGCCGCATCGGCCAGCTGGTACTCCGCTTCAGCTGGTAACGCCGCGTCAGTGAGCCCGGCCTGAGGCCGGGCGTGCTGAACGACACGCAGAGGCCGGGCACCGTCGGGGGCCCGGCCTTTTTTTTGGTGCATAGTGAGGACGTCGTGGAGGGACTGAACTGGAACTGGATCCTGCTCGGCGCCACCGTCCCGCCCGTGGTGGCGGTGCTGGTGGCGTTCCCTTTCTGGTGGAAGGAGCAGCCGATCTTCGGCAACATCGTGGGCACCGCGGTGATCTTCGGATCCGCGTTCGCGCTGATCATGCGCGAGCACATGCAGATCGAGCGGGTCGTCTTCGCCTGCCTGGATGCCGGGCTGCCGTGCTTCCCGAATCCGCCGGCGTTCACCAGGTTCGCGATCTACGCGTTCGTGGGCCTGGCCGAAGTGATCGCGCTGTTCACGTTGAGCCTGCGCGTCGAGCACAAGCGGCGCCGACGCGGGTACTCTCCTGAATGGAAATGAGAGCCGCATGCTGAAGGGTCTGTGCATCGCCGGTCTTCTGTTCGTGTTGGCGCAGTCGCCGCCCCCGGGAGCCGAAGCGATATCGCTGCTCGGCAAGCCGCTCGTCCCGGCGCCGATTCCCGCGGAGACGCGCAGGACGCTCGAAGAGAACCTGAAGAAGGCGGAGATCGAGCACGGGAAAAACCCGGACGATCCGGATGCGACGATCTGGCTCGGGCGGCGGCAGGCGTACCTGGGACGGTACCGCGAGGCGATCGAGACCTACAGCGAAGGCATCGAGAAGCATCCCGACGACGCCCGGTTGTACCGGCATCGCGGTCACCGCTACCTTACGGTGCGCGAGTTCCCGAAGGCGATCGCGGACTTCACCAGGGCGGCGGCGCTGGTCGCCGGACAGCCGGACCAGGTGGAGCCGGACGGCCAGCCGAACGCGCGCAACATCCCCACGAGTACGCTGCAATCGAACATCTACTACCACCTGGGCCTCGCGCATTACCTGACGGGGGACTGGGCCAGGGCGGCCGATGCCTACGCGAGGTGCATGACGGTGTCGAAGAACCCCGACATGCTGGTCGCCACCACCTACTGGTACCATCTCGCGCTGGCGCGCCAGGGGCGCATGGCGGACGCGGCGAGGCTGCTGCAGCCGATCTCCGCGGACATGGAGATCATCGAGAATGCCTCGTACCACCGGCTGCTGCGGATGTTCAAAGGGGAGCTGACGCCCGACGCGCTGCTCGCGCCCGGCGCCGCGGGGCTCGACGCGGTGACCACCCGATACGGCATCGCCGCCTGGCACCTGGCGCACGGCCGCAGGGATGCCGCGATTCCGCTGCTGCGGGCGGTCGTCGACGGCGCGCCGCAGCAGTGGCCGGCGTTCGGCTACATCGCGGCGGAGGCAGAACTGAGCCGGAAGTAGCCGCCGCGGCATGGGCCCGCGCCGGAGGCGGAGTACGATCGCCGGCACGACCTGGCGTATTGTTACCGCAAGCCCATGCCGCTTGGACGCGCCGAGTTGATCGGCGCCATCACCACGTTTCTCGGCGGCCGTGACGAGCGGACCATGGCGCGGATGCGCACCGTGCTCGAGCGCGAGCTCGATGCCGCGGGCGCCGCGGCGCTGGAAGCGTTGAACCTGCGGCTCGAGACGGCCGGCATCGACTGGACCTACTACCCGGCCGACCCGCTCGCGCGCCGCGTGCACCACGCGCTCGCCGAGGCGATCCTCGACCCCCGTTCGACCGTGGCCGGCCTCGCACACCTCGCGTCGGTCTCCGGCCGCCCGACCGTGCTGCTCGCCAATCACCTGTCGTACTCGGACGCCAACCTGCTCGAGATCCTGCTGCATCGCGCCGGCGCGACGCACGTCGCCGACCGGCTGACGGTGGTGGCGGGGCCGAAGGTCTACTCGAGTCTCAAGCGCCGGTTCTCGAGCCTCTGCTTCGGGACCATCAAGACACCGCAGAGCACGGCGCTCTCGAGTGACGACGCGGTCATGCATCCGCGCGAAGTCGCGCGCCTCGCCCGGCAGTGCATCGACATTGCGCTGGATCGCATCCGCCGTGGGGAAACGCTGCTGGTGTTTGCCGAAGGGACGCGCAGCCGGACGTGCGGGATGCAGCCGACCCTTGCCGGGGTGGCCCGGTACCTCGAGTGGCCCGGCACGCAGATCCTGCCGGTGGGGCTGACCGGCACCGAGGTGATGTTCCCGATCGGGGAGGACGCGCTGCACGACGTCCCGATCGTCGCGCGCATCGGCAACCCGGTTGACGCGGCGGCGCTGCGCGCCCGCCACGGCGGCGATCGCCGCGCGATGATGGATGATCTCGGGCGCTCGATTGCCGAACTGCTGCCCGACGAGTATCGCGGCGCGTACGGAGCGGTTCGATGAGCGAGCCGGAGAAACCGTGATGGCCGGCATCGAGCGGATGCGCGAGCACCTCGAGACGCACAGTTGGCCGCGGCTGAACTGCGTGCTGATGGTCGCGCTGTCGGCCGGAGCGGCGTTTCTCTCTTCCGTGCTGCTGCTCTCCATCGGCGTCGAGTCGATGGCTCTGCGCGACGGCGCTGCCGCGCTGGCCGGCTATTTCACGTTCGTCTCGTTGATTCGTGGATGGGTGGCGTGGAAACGGCGGCAGTTCACGTCGGATTCGGATCTCGACGTGGGCGACGTGCTGTCGAATCTCGATCTGCCGCTCCCGCGCTCCCGGCACGGCCGCGGGGTATGCGCTTCAGCGGGTCGCGCCGGAGGCGCGATCGATCGGCGGCGTGTGGGAGAGGGTGGCGCGGTGAACCGCGAGCGCTCCGCTCGCCGCGCCGGCTGCCGTCAGCTTCCGATCCGCGCGCGAACCCGCGCCGGCTTCGTCAACGTCTGTCCGGCGACGTCAACGCTGACCGTGTAGTCGCCAACCGCCAGCGGCGGCGCCGGCGGGCCGCCACGCCCCCGTCCGCCGGCCGCGCCGCTCCCGCCCGCGGCGACGCCGCGCCCGCCGCTGCCGGCGAGCGGCACGAGCGCACGGTTCAACCCGCGCCTGGCCGGTCCTTCGATTTCGCGGATCACCTTGCCGGCCGGATCCTTGATCGCGATCTTCGCCGGGGCCGGCGCGTCTGCCTTCAGGTGATAGTTGATCGTCAGCGCTTCCGGCTCGTTCGGGATCTCGAGGTAGCGATCGCCGAACAGGTGATAGTTCATGCCCTGCAGCCCGAAGCCGTAGCGGGCCCGCGGCTCCACGTCGAACAGGTGCGCCGGCGCGTCGAGCGTGGCGGCGGACAATTCCTGCAGCGGCGTGATGTCGCCGGCCCAGATCGCGCGGCCGTAGGTGCCGAGCACCAGGTCGTTTTCGCGCGGGTGGATCGTGAGATCGTGCACCGCGACGGTCGGCAGGTTCGCCTTCAGTCGCGTCCACGCGCCGCCCCCGTCGACCGACACGAAGACGCCGATGTCGTTGGCGACGATCAGCAGGTCCTTGCTGCGCCGGTCCTGGACGACGACGTTGATGGGAGCGTTCGGAAGATTGCCCGCGATCGCCGTCCACGTCTTGCCGGCGTCCGTCGTCCTGTAGAGAAACGGACGGAAGTCGTCGTTGCGGAACCCGTTCTTCGCGACCAGCGCGGTGGACGGATCGTGCGGCGACGCGAACACGCGGCTCACCCAGCGGTCCGGCGGAGCGCCTGCGGCGGTGAGCGCCGGCGTCACGTCCGTCCACGTGCCGCCGTGATTCTGTGTCAGCTGCACCTTGCCGTCGTCGGTGCCCACCCAGATGACGCCGGCCTTGAGCGGCGACTCGGCGATCGTGGTGATCGTGCAATAGGGCACGTTCCGGCCGATCTTGTCCGGGTCGTTGGTGGTGAGATCCGGACTGATCTCCTCCCACGCGTTCCCCTGGCTGAGCGAGCGGAACAGCACCTGCGCGCCGGCGTAGACGATCTTCGGGTTGTGGGGCGACAGCGCGATCGGGGCAATCCAGTTGAAGCGCAGCCGGGGCTGGCCGGCCGCGCGGGCCGGCGCGATGCTGGTGCGCACGCCGGTCTTCTGGTCCATCCGCCCCATCTGATTCAGCTCGCGCGTGTTGTAGACCCAGCGGCTGTCGGTGGGATCGACGGCGTTGTACATTCCATCGCCCGGGCCGACGGTCACCCAGTGCTCGAGCGTGATCCGCCCCGTCGGACTGTTGCTCGGCCCTTTCCACGAGTCGTGATCCTGCAGGCCGCCGTAGACGTTGTAGGGATCGTCCATGTCGACGCCGATGGCGTAGACTTCGCCGATTCCCATGTTGGGGAAGTAGTCGCCGGTCCTGCCGCCGTCGAGCGACACGTTCACGCCCCCGTCGCTGCCGAGGATGATGCGATCCTCGTCCTCGGGATCCCACCACATCGACCGGAAGTCGCCGAACACGCCCCTGAAGAAATCGGTGTTCCAGGTCTTTCCGCCGTCGCGCGAGATGTACATCGAGTCGCTGGTCACGATGACCGTCCGATCGTCGTGGGGGTTGATCCGAATCTGGTTGAACGAGTACGGCGCCTTGCCGCCGGCGACGTTCTCGTCGGTCACCTTCCGCCACGATTTCCCGCCATCGTCGGTGCGATACAACTCGTTGCCGATGATCCCCGAGGCGAGCGGACTGATGGCGCTGACGTCCCGCGCCGCCGCTCCGGCCCTGGGATTCTGGTTCTCGAGCAGCGCGTAGAGAATCGACGGGTGGCGTTGATAGAGATCCAGCCCGATGCGGCCGATCCTGCCGGCGGGCAGTCCGCCGGCCAGCCTGGTCCACCTGTCCCCGCCGTCGTCGGTCCGGTAGATCGCGCTCTCGGGCCCGCTCTCGACGATCTGCCACGGACGCCGGTCCTTCTCGTACATCGCGGCATACAGCGTGCCCGGCGACTTGCGGTTGATCACGAGATCGATCGCGCCGACGCCGTCGTTCACATAGAGCACCCTCTTCCACGACTTGCCGCCGTCGGTGGTGCGGAAGACGCCGCGCTCCTCGTTCCTCGAGAACAGGTGGCCCATTGCGGCGACATAGACGATGTCCGGCTTCGCCGGATGAATGACGATCCGGGCGATGTGGTGCGAGTCGGGGAGCCCGGCGAATTGCCAGGTCCCCCCCGCATCCTCGGACTTGAACACGCCCTTGCCGGAATACGACGATCGCGCGTTCGCCTGGTCGCCGGTCCCCATCCACACGATCTTCGAGTTCGACGGCGCGATCGCCACCGCGCCCACCGCGGCGGCCGCGACGCTGTCCGAGACCGGCGTCCAGGTGATCCCGGCATTCGTCGTCTTCCAGAGTCCGCCGCTGCGCGTGGCCGCGAACATCGTGTAGAGATGGTCGCGTGCGGGCGTTTCCGGCACGGCGACTTCCGTCACCCATGCCGCGGTCCGGAACGGGCCGAGGTTGCGGAAGGTCAGCGCATTGACGACGTTCTCGAGAGCGGTGGGCTGCCGGGCGCCGAGCGGCAGCCACGTCAGGCCGGCGGCGATCAGAAAGGCGGCGAACGCGCGGACTCTCATGCGGCGCATTATAGGGGTCAGACCCGGGTCTGACCCCTGCCCGGCGCGTATGCGGCAAGCTAAACCGTTGTCCGCGCTCGCTGTCGATTTTGCGGGTCTCCATTCGACCAATGGCTGGAGGGCCAAGCAGCCATGAAGTATCTGTGCCTGATCTACGACGAAGAGAAGAAGCTCCATGCGATGACGAAAGGGGAGATGGACGCGCTGATGAGGGAGTATTTCGCGTTCACCGACGCCATCGTGAAGAGCGGTCACATGCTCGCCGGAAACGACCTGCAGCCGACGCAGAATGCGACCACCGTCCGGGTGCGGAACGGGAAGGTGATGACGACCGACGGGCCGTTCGCGGAGACCAAGGAGCAGTTGGGCGGCTACTACCTGCTCGAAGCCGCCGACCTGAACGAGGCGATCCAGATCGCGGCACGGATTCCGTCCGCCAGGCTGGGCAGCATCGAGGTGCGGCCAATCCAGGAGCATCAGCGCTGAGGGGGTGGCGCTGGGTGCGCCGTGCGCAGCGCGGGTGGGTGAGCGGGCGGCTATGATCGGACGCGGTGCCAAAACCCGCTGACGTTCGGTTCTTCAAGACCGCGGCAGAACTGCGCAAGTGGTTCCGGGCCAATCACAGATCGGCGGACGAACTGTGGGTCGGCTTCTATCGCAAGGGCTCCGGCCGGACGAGCATCACCTGGCCGGAGGCCGTCGACGAAGCGCTGTGCGTCGGGTGGATCGACGGCGTCCGCCATCGGGTGGACGAGGACAGCTATACGAACCGGTTCACGCCGCGGCGCAAGGGCAGCGTCTGGAGCGCGATCAACATCGCGCGCGTCGAGGTGCTCACGCGCGAAAAGCGGATGCAGGCGGCGGGGCTCGCCGCGTTTGCGGAACGGAAGGCGAACAAGTCGGGCATCTACGCCTACGAACAGCGCCGCGACACGCTGGAAGAGCCGTACGCGGGCATGATGCAGAAGCATCCGCGCGCCTGGGCGTTCTTTCAGGCGCAGCCGCCGTATTACCGCAAGCTCGTGGGCTGGTACGTGATCAGCGCAAAGAGGGACGACACCCGCCTGGCGAGATTCCAGCGGCTGCTCGACGCGTGCCTGCGCGGTGAGCGGCTGCGCTGATCGGTGGAATCCGGCGCGCACGTCCGCGGCGTCAGCGGCAGCAAACGCTGAGGCCTAGCGAGTCGCCGCGGCGCGCAGCGCCTCCAGCAGCGCGCGCTCCGTGATCGCCTGCTGCGCCTCGCGCGGGATCGTCGCGGGCCAGTCGCCCGGCTGGAAGCCGTAGTAGCCGAACTGCGAATGATTGCCGCCCTCGATGGCGACGATGCGGGTGGATGCGGGGAGATTCGCCCGCGTCCTGGCGAGCTTCTCGACGTCGGCGATGGTATCGCGGGTGCCGTAGATGCGCGTGATCGGGATCGATGCCGCGGCGATCGAGAAGTCGCGCGGATGGGAGGTGCCGATCAGCACGGCGCCGGCGAGGCCGGGAAAGCCATCGCGGACCAGCTCCGCCACGACCACGCCGCCGCGCGAGTGCCCGGCCGCGACCCACCGGGTGACGCGCGGCCGCGCGGCCGCGGCCGCACGCGCTCTCGCGAACACTTCGGGCCCGTCGGCCCCCCCGAGTACTCCGCGCCGCGGCAGCGCCACGAGCATGACGGTGAAGCCGTCGTCCGCAATCGTGCGCGCGAGCGGCGCGTAGGCGGCGGGATCGACCAGCGCTCCGGCGAAGAAGAGCAGTCCGGTGGAGGACGGCGTCCCGGGATCGAAGGCCCAATAGCCGTCGGCGAGCGTGACGGCGACCCTGCCGTCCGTCTGCAGCGCCGCCCGCGCATCCCCGGTCGCGCGATACGCCAGCACCGACCAGAGGACGAAGATCGCCGTAACCGCCAGCCCCGCCGTGATCCACACGCGCCGGACGATCGGCCAGAGTCGGCGGCGTTGCGGATCGAGAACTGTAGTCACTCCCTCACTTCGCTGACGCGCACTGCCGCACTGACGCACTGACGCACTGACGCACTGCGCACTGCCGCACCGCGCACCGCGCACCGCGCACCGCGCACTACGCTATTTCAGCAACGCATCCTTACAGTACTGAAGTGCCTTTGCCATCTCCGCCATCCGGTCCGAGCCCGCCGGGACCGGGTACTCGAATTCGATCGTCGCCTGGATCGGGTACTTGTTGTCGCGAATGAGCTGCAGCACTTCCTTGATCGGCGTGTCGCCTTCGCCGAACGGCACGTTGGCACCGTCCTTCCCGTCGGTCGGCTTCTTGCGGTCCTTCACGTGGATGTGGGTGATCCGATCGTGGTGCTTGCGGATGATGTCGACGGGATTGCCCAGGCCGCCGGCGACCCAGTGGCCGATGTCGACATTCGCCCAGTTGTACCTGGCGGCCGAGAAGACCTCGTCGTACATCGCCGCGGTGGTCTTGGTGTGACCGTGCAAGCCGACGGGGAACTTGTGTTTGTCCGCGAATTGCCCGAGCCGCTTCGCCCCCGGCAGCTCCAGTTCGCACGAGATGGCGCGGGCCCCCGCCGCTTTGGCGAATGCGAAGGCGTAATCCATTTCCGGGTCGGTGAAGTCGTAGATGCCGTCGAACTTCACGATCTCGATCCTGACGCCGGCGTCCTCGTACTTCTTCCGGACGTCGGCCGCCTTCCTGGGGTCGGCCTTCAGCCGCCACTCGCGCAGCTGCGCGGCCGCCGCCTTCGCCGCTTCTCCGCGCCCTCCGGCAATCGCGGCCTCGGGTGCCCCCATCGCCAGCTCGATCGGCTGCGAGCGCATCTCCACGGCGCTCACGCCGAGCTGCACCGTCTTCTGCAACGTCTCGTCGGCGCTCATCGTCCGGCTGCCGAAGTTGTACGGCACGTTCAGCCCGACCTGCACGCCGGCCCACTTCGAGTTCGGCTTCGCCTGCAGCGCAAACACGTGCCGCGGCAGCAGTCCTGCCGCCGGCACGGCCAGCATCAGTTTTCCCAGCTCGCGGCGGGTGTATTCCATCGGTCCTCCTGGTCTTGTCCGAGGGGCTCGCCGTCGGACTCCCCTGCACGCGCTCGCCAGCCGCGCTCGCGTGTGAGCCTTCACGCCCGGCTGCGCAGTGTATCATCCGTGCCATGACGAACCTCACTCGCCTCACCGCCGCGGGGCTCGCCGGTGTCGCCATCGCCACCGCGGGTGCCTGGGCGCAGAACTCGGTGCAGCAGCGATCCCTCGCCGCCGAAAAGGCGGGTCTGGCCGAGCCCTTCAGGGGGGTGACGACCGCCGGCACCATCGTGCCGAACCTGTATGCGATCAAGTCGACCGGCGTGTCCACCGCGGGCGTGACCAGGGCGGCCGCGGCATTTCTCGCCTCGCTCTCCGCCGAGCAGCGCGCGCGCACGTCGTTCCCCGTGGACGACGACGAGTGGCGCAAGTGGATGAATCAGCACTTCTACGTGCGGCAGGGGGTCGGCTTCCAGGAGCTGTCGCCGGCACAGCGCGAGGCCGGGATTGCCGTGCTCCGCGCCGGGCTCAGCGCGCGCGGGTTGAAGCAGACCCGCGACATCATGCGGCTCAACGAGACGCTCGGCGAGCTGAACAACAACGATTTCGAGCAGTACGGCGAGTGGAAGTATCACCTCACCGTCATGGGCACGCCCTCGGCCACCGAGCCCTGGGGCTGGCAGTTCGACGGCCACCACGCGATCGTCAACTACTTCGTGCTCGGCGACCAGGTGGTGATGACGCCGTTCTTCGCCGGGTCGGAGCCGGTGATCGCGACGTCGGGCAAGTTCAAGGGCACTGCGGTGCTGCAGGACGAGCAGAACCAGGGCCTGGCGTTCGCGCGGACGCTCGACGAGGCACAGCGCGCCAAGGCGGTGCTCTCGCCCGACAAGACGCGCAACAACAATCTCACCGAAGCGTGGAAGGACAATGCCGTGGTGCCGCAGGCGGGCATCTTCGCGCCGGATCTCTCCGACCGCCAGCGCAGGCAGCTGCTCGATCTGGTCGCGCTGTTCATCGGCAACATGGACGACGGCCACGCCAGAGTGAAGATGAGCGAGATCGAACGGCACATCGCGCAGACCTCGTTCGCCTGGGTGGGCAAGACCGAACCTGGCAGCGTGTTCTACTACCGGATTCAGAGCCCGGTGGTGTTGATCGAGTTCGATCACCAGACGCCGGCCAACCTGCGCCACCTGGCGAAGGATCCGTCCGCGCCGAACCCTGAGCACATTCACGTGGTGGTCCGCACGCCGAACGGCAACGACTACGGCAAGGACCTGCTGCGGCAGCACTACGCCCGCCACAAGCATTCCGCCGCGTACGGGATCGATTCCAAATGAACCGCGTGCACCGTGTCCTGACGTCCCTCGCCGTCATCGGTCTCGCCGTGCCGCTCGCCGCGCAGTCGCCGGCACGGAACGGCTCGGCCAACGGGAAATCCCCGCGGGCGACGACCAGCGCGGATCTCGCGACGGCAAAGCCGGGACGCGATGCGGGGCAGCCGATCGACGAGGCATACACCAGGAAGATCAAGGAGTACACCACCGAGACGTTCTTCCTCTCGCCGCTGGTCGACTACCTGCCGGCGTCGAAGACGGTGCCGACGCCGAAGGCGGTGCTCGGCGACATCGCCGGCGCGGAAGGCAAGCTGCCGTACTCGAAGGAGGTCTACGAGTACATGCGGCTGCTCGCCAAGTCGACGCCCCGCGTCAAGGTCTACACCATCGGCACCACCGAGGAGGGCCGCGAGATGCTCGCCGTCGCGGTGGCGTCCGAGGCGCTGATGGCGAGGCTGGAGCGCAACCAGGCGGACCTCGCCAGGCTCGCCGACCCGCGCACGATTCAGATGAACGACGAGGTCGCGGACGAGATCGCGCGGCGGGCGGCGCCGGTGTACTACATCACCGGCACGATCCACTCGACCGAGGCCGGCGCGCCGACGGCGCTGATGGAACTGGCCTACCGGCTGGCGGTCGACGAGAGCGCCTACATCCGCAACATCCGCGAGCACCTGATCACGCTGATCACGCCGATCGTCGAAGTCGACGGCCGCGACAAGATCGTCGACGCCTACGAATGGCGCAAGAAGCACCCCGATCAGACCCCGATGAGCAATCTGTACTGGGGCAAGTACGTGGCGCACGACAACAACCGCGACGCGATGGCGCTCACGCTGAAGCTGTCGCAGAACGTGCTGAACACGTACCTGCAGTGGAAGGCGCAGGTGCTCCACGATCTGCACGAGTCCGGCTCGTTTCTCTACGACAACACCATCGGCAACGGCCCCTACAACGCCTGGCTCGATCCGATTCTCACCAACGAGTGGCATTTGATCGGCTGGAACAACGTCAACGAGATGACGCGGATGGGGATGCCGGGCGTGTACGCGTGGGGGACGTTCGACACCTGGTCGCCCGGCTACCTGATGTTCATGGCCGCGACGCACAACGGCATCAGCCGCCTCTACGAGACGTTCGGCAACAGCGGCAGCGGCGACACCGAAGAGCGCACGCTGTCGCCGGCGGAAACGGCGCGGACGTGGTTCCGGCAGAATCCGCCGATCTCCCGCGTGCGCTGGTCGCTGCGCAACAACAACAACTACGAGATGACGGGGCTGCTGATCTCGCTCAATCACTTCGCCAGCAACCGCATCTACTTCCTGCGCAACTTCTACGACAAGAGCAAGCGGTCGATCCTCAAGGCCAAGGTCGAAGGACCCGCGGCGTACGTGTTCCCGGCGAACGATCCGCGCCCCGGATCGCAGGCCGAACTGCTGCGCGTGCTGCAGAAGCAGGCGGTCGAGATCTCCCGCGCGACCGCGCCGTTCACCGTGACGCTCCCGTCGCGGCCGGCCGCGGGCGGCGGACGCGGGGGCGGCGGCCGCGGCGGCGCCGGGGGCGGACGGGGCGGCGCGCCGGCCGAATCCGCGCCGGCCACGCCTCCAGCGCCGGCCACCCGCGAGTTTCCGGCCGGCAGCTACATCGTCCGCATGGATCAGCCGTACTCGCGGATCGCGGACGCGCTGCTCGACTACCAGTACTGGGCGCCGAACGACGCGCAGACGCGCCCCTACGACGACACCGGGTGGACCTTCCCCGAAGGCTTCGCCGTGCAGGCCGTCCGTGTCGTCGATGCGAAGGTGCTGGCGGTGCCGATGGAGCCGGTGAAGGGGGACGTCAAGGCGCCGAGCGGCGTGACCGGCGCCGCGTCCACGGAGCCGGGCGCACCGGGCGTGTTCGCGATCAATCACAACGCCGACAACGCGCTGGTGACCCTGCGCTACCGGCTGAAGGATGCCGACATCCAGATCGCGGAAGAGCCGTTCGAGTCCGCCGGCACGAAGTTCAACCGCGGCACGTTTCTGATCAAAGGGATCGCGCGGGCGGCGCTCGACACGGTGACGAAGGAGCTTGGTCTGACCGCCCACGGCCTGGCGGCGGCGCCGGCGGTGAAGACGCACGCCGGGCGCGCGGCGCGGGTCGCGCTTCTGCACACCTGGACGAATACGCAGACCGAAGGGTGGTGGCGGCAGGCGCTCGACACCTACGGCGTGCCGTACGACTACATCGATCCGAAGGCGATTGCCGACACGCCGAACCTGCGCGCCAGGTACGACGTGATTCTGTTCGGGCCCGGCGGCAATCAGGGGGCGGTCGAGGGGATGCCGATGTGGCGGACGCCGATTCCCTACAAGCGCTCCGCCGAGACGCCGAACATCGCGGCGTTCGCGCAGACCGACGACACGCGCGTCGGCATGGGGCTGCAGGGGCTGCTGCACCTGCGGCAGTTCATCGCCGACGGCGGCGTGTTCCTCGCGTCCAACAGCAGCGCCGACTTCGCGATCAACAACAGCTTCACGTACGGCGTGACCTCGGTGAACGCGGCCGCGAACACGCGCGTCGTCGGATCGCTGCTCCGCACCCGCGTGGCGGACGATGCGAGCCCGATCGTGTACGGCGTGCCGGACAACCTGGCGATGTACAGCGATGACGGCAGCGTGTTCGGCGTGAGCGCGACGGCCGGCGGCGGCGGGCGCGGCGCGGGGGGTGGCGGGGGCGGCGCGGCGGGCGGCGGACGGGGCGGCGGTCCCGGCGGGCGACCCACCGGACGCGGCACGCCCGACGATCCGGACATCGTCCAGGGACGTCCGGCCAGCGAGGGGAGCAACCTCAAGCCGCTGCCGCCGCTGCAGCAGGTGCAGCCCTGGCAGTATGCGCTGCCGACGGAGGAGGCGCTGCGGCGCAATCCGGCGAACGTGATTCCCCCGCCGTTCCGGCCGCGCGTTGCGGTGCGGTTCGAGGCGCAGACGGCGCTGCTGGTCTCGGGGCTGCTGGACGGCGGCGCCGACATCGCGCAGCGTCCGGTGGTGGTCGATGTGCCGGTCGGCAAGGGGCACGTGGTGCTGTTCGCCAACAACCCGATCTGGCGCGGCGAGACGATCGGCAGCTACTTCCTGGTGTTCAACACGATCCTGAACTGGGACGCGCTGGACGCCGGGCGGAAGCTGGATCCGCGCTGACGCCGCCGCGGAAACGGGGACAGTCCCCTTTTCCGCACGCAAAGCCCCGCCAAAATTTCGGACCGCGCAGATTCTCGAGGAAACTGCGCACCCGCCGCCAGGAAATGGGGACAGTCCCCGTTTGTGACAGTTTTTGGCGCCGGGCGTGACGCAGCCTGTCAGACGCCGCGGGACGTCCGTTCCCGCGTCCCCACAACTCGTTGATTCGACAGGACGCTCGCGCGCGCGACGCGACGGGAATGTCGGTTGCAGCCCAGCGCCGCGTGCAGAACACATCGCCCGCGTCACGGACCGAACTGTTCACCCGTTGGCAGGTAGCTATGCAGGCAACCGAGACCCAGATGATCCTCGTCGTCGGCGACGACCCGCGGCTGATCGAGTGGGCGGCGCTGTCGCTCTTCCGCGCCGGACACCTTCCCGTCCTCGGCCAGTGGTTCTGGCCGCTGGTCAGCAGCGAGAATGCGAGCGCGGACGCCGCGTTCGACGATCTCGCCGACCCGGTCGGCACCCGGCTGCTCGGCCGCTGCGACGCGGTCCTGTGCGTCGAGCCCACGCCGGGCGCCGGCGCCCTGCTCGAGACCGCGCGCGCGCGCGGACTGCGCGTCTACGAGAGCCTCGAGGACGCGCTCGCAGGGTAGAATCCCCGGATTACGACCCACGTCCTCGAAACGCCCCGCCTGCGCCTCCGCCCGCCCACGGCGGACGACGCGCAGGCGATCTTCGATCGCTATTCCAGCGATCCGCGCGTCACGCGCTATCTGGGATGGCCCACGCACCGGTCGGTGAGCGACACCGAGGGCTTTCTCGGCTTCTGCGCCGCCGAGTGGGAACGCTGGCCCGCCGGTCCCCTGCTCATCGAATCCCGCGCCGACGGCACACTCCTCGGCGGCACCGGCCTCGGCTTCGAGACCCCGACACAGGCGTCCACCGGCTACGTGCTCGCGTACGACGCATGGGGCTTCGGCTATGCGACCGAGGCGCTCGCCGCCGTGCGCGAGCGTGCGGCGCGGCTGGGCGTCGAACGCGTCTACGCGCTCTGCCATCCGGCCCATCGAGCGTCGGCGCGCGTGCTGGAGAAGTGCGGCTTCCTCTGCGAGGGAACGCTGCGCGGGTACGCTGAATTCCCGAACCTCGCGCCCGGCGTGCAGGCCGACGTGCTGTGCTACGCCATGCGCTATCCAGGGGTCTGACCCGTGACCATGCCCAGAGCTCTCGTGCTGATGATGGCGGCGCTGCTGGCGGCGCCGGTTCCGGCGCTCGCGACGTGGTCGGTGATCGCGGTCGATCGGAGCACCGGCCGCGTCGTGATCGCCTCTGCGACGTGCGTCGATCGCGACGATCAATTCCTGCCCGGCGTGCAGGCCGTCGTCGTGCCCGGGAAAGGTGTTGCGGCCTGCCAGGCGGCCGTCGACGGCACGCACCAGAATCAGATGCTGGTCTTCGCCGAGCTGCAGAAGGGCACCGATCCGAAGGCGATCGTCGAGATGCTCAGCCGCGATCCGGCCTTTCAGAGCCGGCAGTTCGGCATCGTCGATCTGCAGGGACGCAGCGCGGGACATTCGGGCCTGACGAACGGCTACGTGTCGCAGGACATGCAGGGACAGGTGCCGGGCACCGAGATCTTCTATTCGATCCAGGGAAACATCCTGCGCCCGGGCGACGCCGTGCCGAACGCCGTGAAGGCGTTCGTCGCCGCGCGCGGCGCCGTGACCGATCGCGTCATGGCGGCGCTCGAAGCGGCGGATGCCGCTGGCGGCGACAGCCGCTGTTCCTGTCCACCGCCGTCCGCCGATCAGCCCGCATCCGCCATCCCCTGCGACGGCAAGACGGCGCACGTCGCCTACATTCTGATGGCGGAAAAGGCGGACACCAACGGCGACTCGCACAACAACGGCCGCTATGCGATGTTCCTGCGCGTCGCGCAGCCGGGGCGCGGTGCGAATGAGATCCGCGCGGGTGAGAACCTGAATCCGGTCAAGACGCTGCGGATGCGCTACGACGCGTGGCGCAAGGCGCAGCCGGCGTCGTTCAAATGAGGATCCCCCGTTCTCGCATCGGACTGGGGATCGCCGTGCTGGCGCTGGCGGCCGCGATCGATCTGCCGGCGCAGTCGCCGCCGGCGCCCCTGGCGCAGCCGCCCGCGCCCGGCGCGCCGTCCGCGCCGCAGCGCGGCCCAGGGCGCGGACGCAGCGTGCAGGTGATGACGTTGACCTCTGCGGCATGGCCCGACGGCGGCCCGATCCCTGCGAAGTACGCACAGCCGGGAGGGGAGGTCTCCCCCCCGCTGGCGTGGAGCAACGTGCCCGAGACCGCCGCGAGCTTCGTGCTCGTCGTCCACGATCTCGATGCGGCGACCGGCGCCGGCACGGACGACACGCTGCACTGGCTGGTCTGGAACATTCCCGGCGCCGCGCGGTCGCTGGCGGAGGCGGTTCCGCAGGGCGCCGTGTTGCCGGACGGCTCGCGTCAGATCAGCGCAACGGGTCCGGTCTATCGTGGTCCCGCGGCCCCGTCCAGCGGCCCGCCGCATCATTACGTGTTCGAGCTGTTCGCGCTCGACGGCATGCTCGACGTGCCTGCCGTGGGCGCGGCGCCGTCGCAGACGCGCGCCGCGGTCATGACCGCGATGGCCGGACGCGTGCGCGGCAAAGCGGTCTACACCGGTCTCTATCGACGTCCATGACCGTCGGCGGGCGATGATCCTGCGTACCGCGCGCCTGGGCCTGCGCGAGCTCACCGCCGAGGACGGGCCGTTCATCCTCGCGCTCCTCAACGATCCCGGCTTCATCGAGCACATCGGCGATCGCGGGGTGCGCAGCATCGCGGACGCCGTGTCGTACATCGAGCGGGGGCCGCGGGCGAGCTACGCGCAGCACGGCTTCGGCCTATGGCTCGTCGAATTGTCCGACACGTCGACGCCGATCGGGATTTGCGGCATCCTCAAGCGCGACGTCTTGCCGGATCCGGACATCGGCTTCGCGTTTCTGCCGGACTATCGGTCGCGCGGATTCGCCTATGAAGCGGCTGCCGCCGTCCGCGACTTCGCGCGCCAGACACTTCGGCTGCCGCGCCTGCTCGCGATCGTGAGCCCGGCGAATGGCCGGTCGATCCGGCTGCTGCAGCGCCTGGGGTTTGCGTTCGAGAGGACGATGACGGTGCCGAACGACGCGCAGGAACTGCAGGTGTTCGCGGGACGGCTTTGATACCATCGCATCTGATGCACAAACCTGCTGGAAAAAGGGGACTGTCCCCTTTTTTCGTCGTGGCCGTCGCGGGGATGCTCGGCGCCGCGCAGGCGCCTCCGCGGATGCCCGACTATCCGCTGCAGTTCGCGGGCTTCGCCGCGCGGTTCCAGCCTGACGGTACGTTCACGCTCGAGGGGGCCGGATGGCCCTCGTTCCGCGGCACGTGGAAGGTGGTGGACGGCGCGATCGAGCTGCTGACGCCCGGCGCGCCCGGCGGGTGCGAGAACCCCGGCCGCTATCGCGTGCACTCACAGGACGGCCGCACGACGCTCGATCTCGTCGCCGACGACTGCGGTCCGCGGCGGATGATCCTCGACCGCAGCAGCTGGCGCCGCGCGGGTGAGAAGGACCCGGTTCCCGAGCGCACGATCGTGAGGACGGCGGCGCCGCGCAGCGGTCCGCTGCCATCGCCGGCACCCGCCGCCGGCAGCTGGCCGGCATTCCGCGGGCCGATGGCGTCCGGCATCGCGGACGGCATGAACCTGCCTGACACCTGGAACCCGGCGACCGGCCTCAACATCCGCTGGAGAGCCGCGATTCCCGGCCTCGCGCATTCGAGCCCGATCGTCTGGGGTGATCGCGTCTTCGTCACCAGCGCGGTGAGCACCCGCGCCGATGCCACGTTCAAGCCGGGACTCTACGGCGACGGCGACGCGTCGGACGATCGCACGCAACAGCGCTGGACGATTTACGCGCTGGATCGGGTCACCGGGAAGGTGCTCTGGGAGCGCGTCGCACACGAGGGGGAGCCACGCGAGAAGCGGCACATCAAGTCCACGTACGCGAGTGCGACGCCCGCGACCGACGGCCGTATCGTCGTCGCCTCGTTCGGATCGCACGGCCTGCACGCGTACGATGTCAACGGCGCGCCGCTGTGGACGATCGATCTCGGACGGATGGACGTCGGCGCGTACGACATCCCCACGTTCGAGTGGGGCACGGCGAGCTCGCCGGTCATCTGGAACGGACTCGTGATCCTGCAGGTCGACACGCAGGCGGATTCGTTTCTGATCGCGGTGAAGGCGGAGACCGGCGAGACGGTCTGGAAGACGGCGCGCGAGGAGCTTCCGTCGTGGGGCACGCCCACGGTGGCCGAGACGGCGGCCGGACCGGTGCTCGTGACGAATGCGTCGAACTTCATCCGCGGCTACGATCCGCGCACGGGCAGGGAGCTCTGGCGGCTCGGGGGCAGCTCGAAGATCACGGCGCCGACGCCGATCTTCGCCGGCGGGCTGTTCGTGATTGCCAGCGGCCGCGCGCCGGAGCGGCCGATCTTTGCCGTCCGTCCGGAGGCGAAGGGGAATATCACGCTCGGCAGCGGGATCACCCAGAGCGAGGCGGTGGCGTGGAGCAAGGTGAATCGCGGCTCGTACATGCCGACGCCGCTGGCCTACAAGGGGATCCTCTACGTTCTCGCCAACAATGGGCAGTTCGACGCCTACGATCTCGCGACCGGCGCGGAGATCTACCGCCAGCGTCTGTCGACGATTGGCAACGGCTTCAGCGCGTCGCCGGTGGCGGCCGATGACAAGATCTATCTCTCCAACGAGGACGGCGACATCATCGTGATCACGGCGGGATCGACGTTCGCGCAGATCGCGGTGAACTCGATGGGCGAGCTGGTCATGGCCACGCCGGCGCTCTCCCGCGGCGTGATGTACGTCCGCGGCCTCCACACCCTGTTCGCCATCGGCCGGTAAAAGGGGACTGTCCCCTTTTTCCGCGCGCCTGCGAAATGGGGACTGTCCCCGTTTCCGTGCGGCGGCGGGCGGATTTCCTGGCAAAAACCGCGAAGCGCCGTTTTTGGCGGGGCTTTTTGCGCGGAAAAGGGGACTGTCCCCGTTTTTGAGCTCGTTTTCGCTCCAGTGGCGCGTAAGGGGGCACCGGCACCCCCGGCCATTGGAGACGCCATGAAAGTCGCCCGAGTCCTGTCCGCCGCCCTCCTGACCCTCCTGGCGGCCGCGCGCCCCGCCGCGCAACCGCCCGCCCCCCCAACCACCGTGCACCGGTTCGCGGCCCCGGTCAGAGCCGGCCTGGCGCCGCTGACCGAAGCGCCGGACGGACGCCTGTTCGGCATCCTCGAACAAGGCGGCGCCGGCGACAGGGGAGCCGTCTACATGCTCACGCCGGACGGCAGCGGCGGCTACACCTTCGACCTCCTCCACGTCTTCAACGGCGCCGACGGACAGAAGCCGATGGGCCTGACATACTCCCCCGCCGACGGACTGCTCTACGGCACGACGCAGCACGGCGGACTGGTTGGCGGGCTGCCCCTCGGCAACGGCACCGTCTTCTCGCTGGATCCGGCGGCACCGGCGGTGACCACGCTGCGCGTGTTCGCGTTCGACTTCGCCAATCCGCAGCCGCTGCAGCCGCAGGCCGGCCTCGTCGAGGGCAGCGACGGCGCCTTCTACGGCACCGGATCCGCCGCCTCGACGTCCCCGGGACTCGGCGCCATCTTCAAGATCGACCGCAGCGGCAACATGGAAACCCTGTGGACGTTCAGCGGCGCGAACGGCAGCACGCCGGCCTCGACGCTCGTCGAGGGCAGCGACGGGTTCCTCTACGGCACGACGGCGTTTGGCGGCGCCAACGACGCCGGCACCGTGTTCCGGATCGACAAGACCGGCAGCGGGTTCGAGACGCTGCACGATTTCACCGGACCCGCCGGCAGCACGCAGCCGCGCGGATTGATGCGCGATACGGCCGGAGGCGCGGACATCTTCTACGGCGTGACCGGAGGCGGCGGCGCGCAGGACATGGGCTCGGTCTTCAGCATCACCCCCGACGGCACGTTCGCGACCGTCGCGAGCTTCGTCCTCGACGCCGGCGCCCCGCGGCAGGGCGCGTATCCGAACGGCCCCCTCGTCAAGGGCCCCGACGGATTGCTCTACGGGACCACCGAATCCGGCGGTCCGATTCCATTCAGCAGCCGGGGTGTCGTGTTCTCGCTCGATCCCGCAACCGGCGCGCTCACCGTCGCCCACGACTACAACAGCGATCCCGGCACGGGGCTGACGACCAACGCCGGCCTGTTCCGCGCCGCAGACGGCTCCCTGTTCGGCACGACGCTCAACGGCGGCGCGCACCGCGTCGGCACCGTGTACCGCGTGGATGTGAGCGGCGGCGCCCCGGCCGTATCCAAGGCGATCGATTTTCCGTCGCTCGGCCCGTCGACGGCGAACGATCGGATGATTCTGGCCTCCGACGGTCATCTATACGGCACCACCGTTGCGGGCGGCGAGTACAACGGCGGCACCATCTTCAGAGTCGCCAACGGCGTGGTGACGACGCTCCATAGCTTCAATTTCGCCGACGGGTATCAGCCGTCCGGCGAGCTGGTGCAGGGGAGCGACGGCTACCTGTATGGCACGACGCGGTATGGCGGCCCGGCGCTGTCTCCCGCGGATCTCGGCGCCGGCACGGTGTTCAGGATCTCACTCGCGGGGACGCTGACGACGCTGCACACCTTCACGGCCGGATCCGGTCCGGCGGTGCCGCTCGCCGGCCTGGTCGAAGGGCCCGACGGCAACTTCTACGGAACCTCGTTCTATGGGCCGAGCGGGCCCGGCACGGTGTTCAGGATGACGCCGGCCGGCGCGGTGACGACGCTGCACGAGTTCAACACCAGCGACGGCTGGGGACCGACGCCGTCGAGCCTGGTCCTCGGGCACGACGGGTTCTTCTATGGCGTGACGCGCGAGGGAGGGGTCAACCCGAACTACGGCGTCGCCTACAAGATCGACCGCGACGGCAACTTCACCCTCATCCATCAGTTCGACGACACCGAGGGCGGCCATCCCGGCGGACTGACGCTCCTGCCGGACGGCAACTTCCTCGGCGTGACAGAGGCGGGCGCGTTCCCGGGCACGGCGACGTTCGGCACGCTCTTCCGCATGACGCCCGCCGGCGACGTGACCGTGCTGCACCGGTTCAATCGCGACATCGACGGATCGATGGCGGCCGCGCCTCCGCTCGCCGCGGGCGACGGCAATTTCTACGGGACCACGGTGTTCGGCGGCGATCTGCCCGGATTCGTGCAAGGCCTTGGAACGTTGTACCGCTACGACAGCGGCGGCTTCAGCCTGCTGCACGTCTTCGGGAGCGTGGCGGACGAGGGGGGCACCCCCAGCGCCGGCGTGCAGCAGGGCAGCGACAACCTGCTCTACGGCTCCACATTGAATCTGCCCGGCGGCACGCTGTACTCACTCAATGCCGGCATCGCCAACAGGAGCCCGATCGCGCGTCACCAACGGGTTTCAATCGGCCCGGGTGACATCGCCAACGTCACCATCGACGCCTCCGACCCGGACGGCAATCCGCTCGCCTTCACGATCGTCGGGCAGCCGGCCCACGGCACCGTGAGCGGCAGCGGTCCCTCGTTCCAGTACCAGCCGAACAGCGGATTCAGCGGCACCGACGTCTTCCACGTGCGCGCCACCGACGGCACCGCGTCGAGCGCGGTCGCCGGCGTGATGATCACGGTCGGCGGGACGAACACCGCGCCGATCGCTTACGATCAGACCCTCGCCACGCCGGAGGAGATCGGGTTCACCGTCTCGCTCCTCACATTCGACGCCGAGAACAACCCGCTGTCGTTCACCTTGCTGACGCAGCCCGCGCATGGCACGCTGAGCGGCGCGGCGCCGGACTTCATCTACACGCCGGCGGCGAACTACTACGGGCCGGACGGCTTCACCTTCAAGGTGAACGACGGCAGCCTGGACAGCAACGTCGCGACGATCTCCATCACCGTCGATCCGGTGAACGATCCGCCCGTGGCCCTCGATCAGACGGTCACGTCGAACGGCGGATCGCCGGTCCCGATCGTGCTCGGCGCGCTCGACGCCGACGGCGACCCGCTCCTCTATTACATCGGCGACGCTCCGCTGAACGGCGGGCTCACGGGCGCCGCGCCGAACCTGACCTACACGCCGAACGCAGGATTCACCGGAACCGACACGTTCACCTTCTACGCCAACGACGGCACGGCCATCGGCAGCGTCGCGACGGTGACGATCAATGTGACGGCGCCGAATGGCGCCCCCACGGCGCAGGATCAGTCCGTCATCGTCCGGCACGACACGCCGACGCCGATAGCGCTCGCAGCCAGCGATCCCGAAGGGGACGCGCTCACCTACGTCAACGTCACGCTGCCGGCTCACGGCGTGTTGTCCGGCTCGGCGCCGAACTACACCTACACGCCCGCGGCGGATTACAGCGGGCCGGACAGCTTCACGTTCAAGGTGAACGACGGCACCAGCGACAGCAACGTGGCGGCCGTGACGATCACGGTGCGCCCGCTGGACCGTGCGCCGATCTCGAATCCGGGCGGACCCTACACGACGGATCTCGGAGCCCCGGTCACGTTCGACGGCACCGGCTCCAGCGATCCGGACGAGATCTACGGGGACTCGATCGTTCAGTACACGTGGTCGGCCGGGGGCGTTCACCTGGCGTCCGGTCCGACCCCCACGATCTCGGCGTCGGACATCATGACGAAGCTCGGCTCGGGCTCCTTCTCGATCACGCTTCGCGTGACCGACGCGAGCGGATTCTCGACGAACGCCGACACGCCGTTGACCGTCCGCCGGCCGACCGCGGACTTCTCGGTCGCCCCGAATCCGGCGGCCTGCGGAGTCGCGATGACGTTCGACGCGACCGCCGCCGCGACGGCGCGCAGCACGCGGACGATCGTGAGCTACGTCTACGACTTCGGGGACGGAACCAGCGCCTCGACCGGCGTGCTCACGCAGCACACGTATGCGGGCTACGGCAACTACGCCGCCCAGCTCACCGTCACCGACGACCTCGGGATCGCCGCAAGCCGCACGCAGCCGGTCTCGATCCATCCGGGACATCCGCCGGCAGCCAACCCCGGCGGTCCGTATGCCGCCACGATCGGCGGCGGCGTCACCTTCGACGGCCGCGGCTCCTCCGATCCGAACACCGCCTGCGGGGACAGCATCGCCACGTATCAATGGCTGGTGAACGGCACGATTGTGCTCGCCGGCCCGACGCCCTCGCTCAGCGCAGCGCAGATCGCGGCGCTCGGCCCCGGCACGTTCGCCGTGCAGTTGAGCGTCCTGGACACGCTCGGCGGCGGCGATACGGCGTCGACGAGTCTGACGATTCAGCCGCTGACCATCGGAACGATCACCACGGTGACGGCATCGGCGGGAACGATCGGCTCGCTCGAGCCGCTCAGCATCATCGCCACGGTCGCACCGGCGGCCGGTACGGCCGTGCCGGCCGGGGAGGTCGAGTTCCTGCTCAATGGCACCATCGTGATCGGCATCGCGCCGCTCGTCAACGGCGTCGCGACGCTGCGGGCGAACGGCGGCATGACCGGCGGCACCTATACCGTGACGGCGCGCTACGCCGGGACCGGCACGTTCACGGGAAGCACGTCGGCGCCGCTGCCGCTCACCGTGCGGCCGCTGAACGAATCCTCGTTCACGCTGCTCCTGCCCTGGACGAATCCGCAGGCGCTCGGGTCGGCGGTCGTGGTCAGCGCGCTGGTCGTGCCGCTGCCGGGCGGCCCGCCGGCAGCGGGGACCGTGGAATTCTTCGACGGCGGCGTGCTGATCGGATCCGCGTCGCTCTCGGGTGGACTGGCCACGCTGTCGTTCACCCCCGTGGTGGCAGGACCGCACACGCTGTCGGCACGCTACCTCGGGAGCGCCGCTCTCGCGCCGAGCACCTCACCGCCGGTGCACATCACGATCTTCGCCGGCGGAACGGCACCGGCGGCCACGACGACGACGCTGAGCAGTGGACCGAGTCCGGGGACCTTGGGGCAGCCGGTGACGTTTACCGCGACGGTGAGTCCGGGAGCGCCGTCCGGCGGAACGGTGAGGTTCTTTGTCGACGGCGTCGCCGCCGGGACAGCGCCGGTGGTCGGCGGAACGGCAACGTTCACGACCGCCGCGCTGCCGGTCGGCGTCAGGGTCGCGACGGCATCCTACGGCGGCGCGGCCGGCCTCGCCGCGAGCAATTCGAGCGTCGTGCTGCTGGTGATCACGCCGTAGCGCCCGGCAGATTCTTCGTGCAGCGGCGCGCAGCCGTGGTCAGCCGCCGGGTAAGGCATGCACGGCGGCCGGCCGAGACACGGGCTGTATGTTCTACTTCTTCCGCCGTAACGGCAGCAGCATCCGGTGCGAGGTCCGGGCTGATTCGGCAGGGGAGGGCTACGAGCTGATCGTGGACCGTCCGAACGCCACGCTCAGCGTCGAGCGCTTCGGCGCGCCTCCGGACTTGAACCGCCGCTGGCGCGAGATCGAGCGGATCCTGGTGCGCGAGGGGTGGCAGGGGCCGCACCCCACGCGCTAGCCGTTGCCCGCCCAGGGACCCGCGATCAGGTCGGTCCGCCGGCGCCCGCTGCCGGACCGTCGATCCGTCTGCGAGGGATTACGCCGTTCGCGCGCGTGGGCCGGCACCGTGCCGCTCGGCGGCTCCGACCGCGGCGGCGCCGGAGCGGTGGACGCCGGCGCGGCCGGGGGAACCGTCGTCTTCTGATCGGCGAGCGCGATCATCACCCGGTTGCGCCCGTCGCTTTTCGCCTGATACAGCGCCGCGTCGGCCCGCCCCAGCAGCCGGGGGATGTCGGTCTCGCCCGGCCGCGCAATCGTTATCCCGATGCTCGTCGTCACGCCGACGGTGTGGGTGCCGTCGCGCACCGTCGTGGCGGCGATGCGCTGGCGGAGCGATTCGGCGGCGCTCGAGGCGCGCTCGATGGTCGACTCCGGCAGCACCACCAGGAACTCCTCACCGCCCCATCGGCTGCGGATGTCGCTCGCGCGCAGCGTGCCGAGCAGCGTCTCGCCGACCGCCGAGAGCACCGCGTCCCCCGTGTTGTGCCCGTAGCGATCGTTGATGCTCTTGAAGTGATCGAGGTCGATCATCAGGACCGCCAGCGAGGTCTTCGACCGCTCGGCGCGGCGCAACTCCGCTTCGAACCGGCGCAGCCCCTCGGCGCGCGTCGCGCAGCCGGTGAGCGGGTCCACCAGCGTTGCCTCGCGCATCAGCTCGAACGCTTCCGACGTCTTGAGCGCGCGGCCGAGCACGCCCGAGAGGGAGGTCAGCATCCGCCACTCGCGGGCGGTGATGCCGCG
This sequence comes from Vicinamibacterales bacterium, assembly GCA_035699745.1. NCBI lineage: Bacteria > Pseudomonadati > Acidobacteriota > Vicinamibacteria > Vicinamibacterales > Vicinamibacterales bacterium. Next base: position 15,289 of record DASSPH010000047.1, on the reverse strand, counting down.
CTGACCCGCTTCGAGGCCCATCACGCCGACCGTCTGTCCGTCGGCCTTGAGCGGGAACGTCGCCCATTGACGCGGCTCGTCGCTGATCATCCGGCGCGGGTCGCGCCCGGGGCGCTGCGGCAGGATGACCTGCTGGTGGGCGCCGATCTGCGCGACGACCCAGACGTCCTCCCGGCCGGTGAGCGCCGGCAGCCGCTGGGCGATCAGCGTGCGAAGGCGATCCCCCTGGAGCGCCCCGAGCGCCTCCTGCGCGAACTCCAGCAGCGTCTCGAGCCATGGCTCCTCCGCGCGCCGATGGTCCACGCCCTCCGCGGGCGAGGAACCGCCGCCGCCGCCTTCCGGCGCGGATTCCGGGCTGCCGCCGCCCGAACGCTGCCGTCCGAGGATCACTCGCTGGTTGAGATCCAGATCACCCTCTGCCGCGCAGAAACCGCGTTACGTTTTTGAAGCTCCGCGCCACGGCGAACATTAGTCTGCCCGGGCGCATACTTCCCCCCCGCCCGCCCGCGACGCTCGACGCGGACGAGCAAGCCAGAGCGGCCTCGCGGCCGGTCTCTTCAGCCCATTCATCCGTCCGTTTCGGGCCACTACAAGACGAATGCCGGTACGGCCGAGCCGGTGGGACGGCGTGCGGTACGAAAAGTGAGTAGTTTCGGCCCCACATGGCGGGCGTTTGGTGATATCGTCGCCTTCCCTTCCCTACGGAAAGCTGCGCTTTCAGGCTCGTTCGTCCACAGCCTGACTGGAGAGTTGTGTGAGTTGGAATTCAGTCGTCCGGAGGTCGCTCGTCGTCCTCGGCGTTGCCGGTCTGTACGTCGCGTCAAGCGGCGCGCAGTCGCCTGCGCCGGAATTGTTCTTTACCACCGGGCGGAGCGTCAACACGCTCGGTCCGACACCGCCTGGAACCAACGCGGCGCTCGCCGGGAACCCGAAGCACAAGCAGCGCAACGAGAGTTCGTGCGACGTATCGCCGCAGAATCCCTGGGTCATTCTGTGCGCCAATAACGACTACCGCGGCATCGAGAAGTTCGGTGATTCGTGGATCGGCCTGTCGATGTCGACCGACGGAGCGCGCACCTGGCGGGATCGGCTGCTCGAGGGATTTCCCGCGGCGCCGAGCGGCATCGGCGCTGCCGACCCCGTGGTGCGGACCGTGCCCGGGCTCGGCCTCGTCTCCTACATCACGCTGAGCCGGACCGACGGGCGCGGGACGCTGTCGCTCGCCGTGCTGCTCGAGCGCAACAAGGAGAACGGCGAGCCGTACCAGTTCTTCGAGCGCCGCATCATCGGCAACGGCACGCCGGGGCGGTTCAACGACAAGCCGGCGATGCTCGCCGTGCTCGATCCGGCGGGCGGATCGATGGACGTCGGCGGGCGTACGATCCCGAAGGGGACCGTGCATTTCAGCTACTCGCTGTTCCCCGGCAACGAGAACAACTCCTCCTCGCAGATTTACCACACGTTCTCGAAGGATTACGGCACGTCGTGGTCTTCCCCGAAGAAGTTGAGCGAGAGCCTCGGCGTGAACCAGGGAAGCGACATCGCGGTCGACGACGCGACCAGTACGATCGTCGTGATCTGGCGGCAGGTTGCCGACACCAACGAGCCCAACTCGATGGTCGTGGCGCGATCGACCGACGGCGGGCAGACGTGGAGCAAGGCGCAGGCAATGTGGACGCCTCCGGCCGGCTTCGGCTTCTTCGATCAGGACACGTCGTCGCTGCAGTTCCGCACCCGTTCGATGCCGTCGATCGTGCACGACGGGCGGGCGTTCCATGCCTTCTGGTCGGCGCGCGGCTTCGCCGCCAATCCCGACGACGCGCGAATCGTGCGATCGAGCTCGCGCGACGGCCGCACGTGGAGCAGCCCGGTGGTGGTTGAAGCGTACGCCGGGCGCGGCCACCAGATCATTCCGCAGGCCGCCGTCGCCGGGGGGCGCATCCAGGTCGACTGGATCGACACCCGCAACAACGAGGCGGGAACGTTCGATCGCTTCATCACCGATTTCCGGATGGATTCCGCGGGCAACCGCGTCCCGATGGACGCGCCGTCGCCGGCGGCCGGCTCGGATCCGCATTACATCTATCGCCAGTCGGCGGACATCTACGGCGCGCAGGCGCCCATCGCGAGCCCCAACGGGCCGCCGGCGGTTGGATTCTCGTCCGCCCAGGTCATCTCACGCTACCGGTTCGGGCTGGTGAACGGCGTCCGCCGTCAGCTCGAGTTCAACTTCCTGAACGCGCGGCTGTTCCAGAAGGGGGCCGTGCCCTTCAACGGCGACTATCACGCCGTCGCGAGCCAGCGCTACCGGCCCAGCGAGACGACGCCCGGCGCCTGGATCCGCAACACCGCGCCGTCGACGAGCCATTCGATCTTCTATTCGGCGTTCACCGACAACCGTGACGTGCAGGGCTACGTGTGGGCGGGGCCGCCGTCGACGTCCTTCACCCCGGCCGGGGTGACGCAGGAAGCGGAGAGCGGCATCGAGACGCTGTCGTCGTGCACGCCGTCGCTCGAGACGTCGCTCGATCAGACGGTGTGGACGGCGAACGACAGTCCGCGCTCCCGCTACCAGAACATCTACGCGGCGACGACGCTCCCGGGACTCGTGGTGGCGACCCCCTCCGCGTCCAAGCCGACCGGCGCGCTCGAGCGCGCGTATGTGATCTTCGTCCAGAACCTCACCGGGCAGGATCGCCGCTTCGAGATCAGCGTCGCGAACCAGCCGCCGGATGCGCCGCCGTCGGGAACCGGACGCGCCTCGTTCCGCCCGGACGTGGACAACGTGCCGGATACCGGCTGCGTCGCGGGCACCGACTGCCGCAAGATCCAGGTCGACATCGCCCGCGCGTCGAGCGTGACGCGGACGGTGTACGTCCGGTCGACGCAGCCGCGGCCGCGGATTCTGGTCACGGTCGCCGAGATCGGCGGCACACAGACCGGATCGATCATCCTCAACGCCAATCCGAGCGTCGCCGAGATCGAGAATCCGGACAGCCTGGAGTTCCTGCCCGACATCCTGTCGGTCGAGAACTACCAGCCGGACATCCTGTCGCGGCAGTTCAGCTACTACACGACCGGCGTGGTCAATCCCGATCTGACTCCCGTCGCCGGCGTGCAGAATCCGCGGATCGAGTATCCGCGCATCGAGTACCCGCGCATCGAGTATCCGCGGATCGAGTATCCCCGGATCGAGTATCCGCGCATCGAGTACGACGCGGTGGGGAACCCGCGGATCGAGTACCCGCGGATCGAATACCCGCGCATCGAGTACAGCAGCGTGCAGAACCCGCGCATCGAGTATTCGCCGCTGACCGGTGACGACTCGGGCGTGATCACGTCCGCGACCCAGGTCGCCGAAGTCACCTGGCCGGTCGGCACGGGGACGGGCGCCAACACGATCACCGGCATGTCGTCCGAGATCTTCGTGAACGGCGTGATTCCGATCTGCTCGGCGACGGTGACGCAGAACTGCGTGCAGGGGGCGCAGCTGATCGTCTCGGTGCCGCACTTCTACACCGTCAACCGCACCTGCGACGGCACCCAGGCGATCGTGGTCGAGAACCAGGTGATCGTGAACAACGTCGTCGATCCGGCGACGCTGGCGCCGGACGTGGGCGGCCCCGACACCGTCAATCCGCTGACGCAGCAGCCGACGTTCTTCGTCGGGCCGAAGCAGATCGTGTTCCTGACGCTGCGCCTGGTCGGCAAGTTCGACGCGCAGTTCGCGTCGAAGCTGGCGGGGCGCGCCGGCGTCATCGTCCGCTCGCAGCCCGACACCAGCGCCATCGATCAGTCGGACGACGATCAGGACGGCGCCATCGACACCACCAACCCGACGCTGGATCTGTCGGGCACCGGCTTCCTCGCGAGCGTCGAAGGCAACGCGCCAGGCGGCGCGAGCGTGACCGTCAACGTCACCGCCACGGATACGCAGGGGGCGGCGACCGTGTCATGCGTGCGGACCGACACGTCGGGGACGGTGCCGTTGCCGGTGGACGGGACGGCGACCTTCATTCCGCTCGGCACCTGGACGGGCACCTGTACCGCCGCCGACGCGGCGGGCAACGAGACGACGGGAACGTTCCCGATCGGCATCATCGACAGCACGCCGCCCACGATCGACGTCAGCGGCCTGGCGGGCACGATCGCACTCACGCCGGCCAGCGGCGGCGCAATCGTGACCTACGCCGTGTCCTCGGTGACGGCGGCCGACGTCGTCGACACCACGCCGACCGTGGCCTGCACGCCCCCGAGCGGCACCAAGCTGTCGCTGGGCACGAATACCATCACGTGCACCGCGACCGACGACTCGGGCAACAAGGCGACGGCGACTTACACCTTCGCCGTCACCGACACTGCCGCGCCGGTCCTGTCGCTGCCGTCACCGATCATCGTTGCGGCGACATCCCCCGCGGGCGCGGTCGTGACCTACAGCGCGACGGCGACGGACGTGGTCGACGGATCGGTGCCGGTGGTCTGCGCGCCGGCGTCCGGATTGACGTTCGCCGTCGGCGTGACCACGGTCACCTGCACGGCGACGGACAGCTCCGGCAACACCGCGTCCGGCAGCTTCACGGTGACGGTCGACGCCACACCGCTGACGGTGACCGCGACCGCGACGCCCAGCACGCTGCTGTGGTCGCCGAACAAGGTCCTCGTGCCGGTGACGGTCAGCGGACGAGTCACCGGGTTCAACGTGACCAGCGTCAGCTACCGCGTGCAGGACGAGTACAAGAAAGTCCAGCCGTCCGGCACCGTGTCGGTCGACGCCACCGGGAACTTCTCGTTCGTGGTCAGGCTGGAAGCGTACCGGAACGGCAACGACGCGGATGGGCGGTTCTACACCATCGTGCTGACCGCGACGGACGCACTCGGCCGGACCGTGACGTCCAACGTGATCGTGCGCGTCCCGCACGATCAGCAGTAACGAGCGCCGGCCGATGGCCGATGGACCGCGTCAGCGGCCATCGGTCACCGGCCGGCGCGAGCTACTCGAGCTTCGCCATCCTGGCGATGGCGTCCTTCAGCAGCGGTTCGGGAGAATCCTTGGCGCGGCCCGCCACGTAGGCGCGGTACTCGGTGAGCGCCTGCGCGGTCAGCCCCATCCCCTCGCGCGCCCGTCCCATCCAGTAGTTCACCGGAGCCACGGCGCGCGCCGTCGGGACGTCGTCGAGAAAGACCGCGTAGCCCTCGCCGCGGCGCTTGATGCACGTCTCGAATTCGGAGAACGCTTCGGCCGGGGCTCCGGCCGCCAGGTAGGCCTGGCCGAGATGAAACCGCACCAGCCAGAGATCCGCGAGCTTCAGCGCCTCGCGCATCGCATCGACGGCCTCGACCCGCTTGCCGCGCGCCAGCGCGACCTGCGCCGCGACGATGCGCCCGTAGGCGCGGACGCGTGGTTCCAGGTTCTGTTCGAGCGCCGCCCCGAGCCGCTCCGCCTCGTTGAGCTGGTTGGCGGCAATCAGCCAGCGCACGGCGGGCAGCACCTGAATTTCGGTGCGATCGAGCTTGAGCGCGCGGCCTGACGCGGCGACGGCGGCCTTGATGTTCCCCTGCATGCCGTAGGCGTCGGCCAGCGCGGTCTCCTTGGCGGTGATGCCGGCCAGATTCTGCTGCGCCTGATCGGCTTTGATCCCGGCCTGCAGGATCGCGATCGCGTCGGCGGCGCGCCCTTCCGCGAGCGCCAGATCGGCGAGCCCGGTCGCGGCGAGCGACGCCCCCGTCGCGTCGGCGGCAGCCATCCGCTGATAGGCGTCACGCGCGGCATCCGGCTGACCGTTCGCGATTGCGCTGATGGCGAGGGGCAGGTACGTGTCGTAGCTCGCCAGCCCGTCGGCGATCAGCCCCGACGCTTCCTCGGCTGCCGCGGCGAAGTTGCCGGCGTACATCGAGTAGAGCGCGTAATTGGAGCGGTACAGCGCGTTGGTCGGGTAGATCTTCCGCGCGAGCCGGCCTTCGTTCATCGCCTTGTCGAACTGCCGGGCGGCGAAGTAGGAGACGGCGAGATTGTTGTGGCCGGCGCCGTCGGCGGGGTATTGCTTCACCAGCTTTTCGTAGGTGTCGCGCGCGGTCTCGATGTTGCGGGTCACGAGCATGTAGTAGGCGCCGAGCAGGCGGTACTGCTCGCGCTCCGACATCACGCTGACGTGCTTCAGGGCTTCCTGCCACAGCTTGGCCGCCTCGTCCTTGCGCCCGAGCCGCGTCGCGCTCATCGCCATGCCGCCGTAGGCGCGTCCGAAGGAGGGATCGATGCTGGTGGCCTTCCGGAAGAACTCGATCGCTTCCTGATCCTTGCCGGCGCTCGACAGCTCCTGCGCGCGCGTGTAGGCGCTGACCGCATCGAGCGAGGCGGTGGACAACGTCTCTCGCGGATCCGCCGTCCGCGTGTCGCCGAGCGCTTCGCGGACGCGCGCGGCCAGCGTGCCGCTCGCCTTCAACACCGCGTCGCGGTCCCGCGCGTCGGCCTTGCTGGTGAAGAGCACCTTCCGGGACGTCGGATCCACCCCCTGCATCGACAAGGTGTAGCCGGATCCGCGCTTCTCGACCGATCCGAGCAGGACGACCTTGATGCCTTCGCTGATCGCGACCAGGCGCGACGTCGATTCGTCGAGCCGCGTGCCGGCGTTGATCCGGCGTCCGACGCGCTCCGCGGCCGGGCGGGGATACGCCGTGATGAAGGAGGCGCCTTCGATGCCGACCGTGACGGCCGGCTCGATCAAGCCGTCGAACACCGGCTCGCCGGTCTTGTTGGTGAAGTTCGCCACCAGGACGGCGATCGGATCGGGCGTCGGCGGCTCGGGCCGATCGGCGATCACCCAGGTGGTCGTGACGATCGCGATCGCGGCGATGGCGGCCGCGGCCCAGAACCGCGCCGATTTCAGCAACTGTACCGGCAGCGGGATCGGGACGCCGTTCTCGTCGAGACGGTTCAGCGCCGTCACGAGATCGGCGGACGTGGCGAATCGGGCCGCCGGGTCCGGCTGCAGGCACTTCGACACCAGCGCTTCGACCGCCTCGGGAATCGTCCGGTCGATCGTGCGCAGCTTGGCCGGCTCGGCCTCCATCCGCGCCCGCAGGCTGGCCAGCATCTCGGCGCCGGTCGCCGCGGCCTGCCTGCCGACGAGCATGCGATAGAGCATCAGCCCCCAGGCGTACACGTCCGCCCGCTGGTCGACCGCCTCGCCGCGCGCCTGCTCCGGCGCCATGTACTCGATCGATCCGACGATGGTGCCCGCGACGGTGTGGCCGTCGGTCAACCGTCCGGGCAGGCCGGCCGGACGGACCGGGCCGGACGGCCCGCCGGCCCCGGTACTGGTGCGCGCGATGCCGAAGTCGGTGATCAACGCGTGGCCCTCGGCGTCGATCATGATGTTGGCCGGCTTCAGATCGCGATGGACGACGCCGGCTTCGTGCGCGGCGCGGAGGCCGGCCGCAATCTGCCGCGCGATGAGCAGGCTCTCGCGAACCGGCAGCTTTCCTTTTTCAGCGAGGATGCCGGCCAGGTCGGTGCCGTGGATGTACGGCATCGTGATGTACTTGATGCCGTCGACCTCGCCCAGATCGTGGATGCGCACGACGTTGGGATGCGTCACCAGCCGGGCGAGGAGCAGTTCCTGCTTGAAGCGGCGTTCGATCTCGGCCGCCGCCTCGGGATCGTCGGCGGCGGCGGGCCGCACGACCTTGAGCGCGAGCGCGACCTCGAGCTCCGCGTCCCACGCCTGGTAGACGGCGCCCATGCCGCCCATGCCGAGCATCCTGATGATGTGATACCGGCCGCCGAACGCGGCGCCGACCGCCAGCGGGCCCGTCGCGGACGCCGGCGCCCCGCCCGGCGTATGCGCCATGGTCACGTCGGCATCGATCCGAGTGCTCCCCCTCGTCGGCGTATGCGCGATCGTGAGGTCGTCCGCGGAGGGAATCGCGCCGAGCGTTGCCGTGCCGGGCATCGCCGGCAGCGAACCAAGCCGCGTCGCGTCCGAATCGATCAGGCGCGTGGCGTCGGCGTCGGCGACACCACGGGGAGAGATCGCCGCGACACCCGTCGCGCCCGGATCGAACGGTATGCCGCACCTGGCGCACGCGGTCGCACTCGGGCCGCTCGTGGCGCCGCAGGCAGTACATTGCATGGGGAGCTTCAGACTAATTATCCGGTGGCGGCGATGGGAACACAAGCCACATCCGGTATCATCGCGGCGTGTTCCTCGGACACTACGCCGTCGGCCTCGCCGCGAAGCGCGCCGCTCCCGGCGTGTCTCTCGGCGTCCTGTTCGGCGCGGCGCAGCTCGCCGACATCCTGTGGCCGTTCCTGCTCGCCCTCGGCGCCGAGCAGGTGCGCATCGATCCCGGCAACACCGCATTCACGCCGCTCGACTTCGCCAGCTACCCGTATTCACATTCGCTGCTGCTCCTGCCGGTGTGGGGTGTTGCCGCGGGCTGGCTGTTCGTCCGCCGCGATCGGCGCGCGATGGCGCTCGTCGCGCTGGTGGTGGTCAGTCACTGGTTCCTGGATGCGCTCATGCACCGGCCGGATCTCCCGCTGTATCCAGGCGGGCCCAGGATCGGCCTCGGGTTGTGGAACTCCATCCCGGCCACGATCGCCGTCGAGCTGGGACTCTACGCCGTCGGCGTCTGGATGTACGTCCGTGGCACGCGCGCGCGCGACGCGGTGGGCCGATGGGGATTTGCGATTCTCGCCGCGACGCTGCTGCTGATCTTCGCGGGCGACGCGCTCTCGTCGTCGGCGCCGCCGTCGGTCGGCGCGCTCACCGCTGTGGCGATCGCGGGGGGCGTGCTGTTCACGGCGTGGAGCTGGTGGGCGGATCGGCACCGAACGGCGGTGAGCGGACCATGACGGACGGGGAAAGCGCCCTGCCGGACCACCGCGCAACCGTGGAGGCGTTCAGCGCCGGCAGCTGACCTCGACGAGCGAGTGATTCAGCTCCGCGACCGACCGGACGCCGAGCAGCTTCATCGTCCGGGTCAGATCGGCGCGGAGGATCTCGAGCGCGCGGCTCACGCCGGGCGCGCCTGCGGCGCCGAGTCCGTAGGCGTACGCGCGGCCGACGAGGACGGCGCGCGCGCCCAGGCACAGCGCCTTGGCCACGTCTCCGCCGCGGCGAATGCCGCTGTCGAGCAGCACCTCGGTCCGCCCGCCGACCGCGTCGATCACTTCCGGCAGGACCTGGATCGTCGCGCGCACGCCATCGAGCTGGCGGCCGCCGTGATTGGAGACCACCACCGCCGCCGCTCCTTCGTCGACGGCGCGCCGCGCATCATCGCCGGTGTGCACGCCCTTGATCACGATCGGCCCTTTCCAGATCTCGCGGATCCAGGCCAGGTCGCTCCAGGTGACCGTGGACTGCTCGAGCGCGAGGCCGACGTCGGCGTACGGCATCGGGCCGTCGGCGAGCATCACGTTGGGGAACTTCATCAGGCCGCCGTCGCGGAAGAACTGCAGCAGCCACCCGGGGCGGCTGAGGAACTGGCCCACGTACGGCAGCATCGGACCGACGCGGCGCGTCAGCAGCTCCTTGGCGCCGTTGCGCAGGTCGCGCTCGCGCATTCCGGCGACCGCGGTGTCGATGGTGAGGATCAGCGCGGCATAGCCGACGTCACGCGCGCGCTGCACCGTCGCGGAGGCCACCTCGCGTCCGCCGCACAGGTATAACTGGTACCAGGCCGGGCCCGGCGTCGATTTCTTCACGTCCTCGAGCCGGCAGCCCGAGAGGGTGGACAGGCAATAGATCGTCCCGGCGGCGCCGGCGACGGCGGCGGCGACTTCTTCACCGCGCGGCCAGAACATGCGGCTGCTGCCGACCGGCGCGAGAATGATCGGCATCGAGATCGGCAGGCCGAGGACGGTGGTCTTCAGATCGGGCGGCGGCGTCTCCACCGCACAGCGCGGCCGGAAGGCGATGTCCTCGAACGCGCGCACGTTCTCGCGCAGTGTCACCTCGCCGTCCGCGCCGCCGTCGATGTAATCGAACACCGATCGCGGCAGCCGCCGCCTGGCCGCCTGACGGAGATCCTCGACGTTCACGAATTGTCGCGCCACGAGGTCCGATTCTAACCGCTGTCGGCGGCTTGCCGCGCACCGCCTGCCGCTCACCGCTTACCGCCTTCCGCATATCATGGTGCGCGTTGTCCTGGATTCAGGTGTATGACCCGCTCGGGAGCCCGTGGCTGAGTACCGGCGCGGCGGCGCTGCCCATCGTGCTGCTGCTGGCGGCGCTGGCGGTGCTCGAGTGGCGGGCGCACTATGCGGCGCTGCTCGGGCTGGTGTCGGCGCTGGGGATCGCCGTGTTCGTGTTCGGCATGCCTGCCGGCACGGCGCTGGCGACGGCGGCGTACGGCGCGGCGTACGGCCTCCTGCCGATCGGCTGGATCGTGCTCGCGGCGGTGTTCCTCTACAACCTGACCGTGCAGACCGGACAGTTCGAGGTGCTCAAGGGCTCGGTCGGCCGGCTCTCCGCCGATCGCCGGATCCAGGCGCTGCTGGTCGCGTTCGCCTTCGGCGCGTTCATCGAGGGGGCGTCGGGCTTCGGCACGCCGGTCGCGATCTGCTCGGCGCTGTTGATCGGCCTCGGCTTCACGCCGCTCTATGCCGCGGGACTCTCGCTCATCGCCAACACCGCGCCGGTCGCCTTCGGCGCCATCGGCACGCCCATCCTCACGCTCGCCGCGGTGACCGGGCTGCCGGCGGAAACGCTCGGCGCGATGGCGGGACGGCAACTGCCGTTCGTCTCGCTGCTCGTGCCGGCGTGGCTGGTGGCGACGATGAGCGGTGTGTCGGGGCTGCGCGCCGTGTGGCCGGCGGTGCTCGTCTGCGGCGGGACGTTCGCCGTCGTGCAGTTCGCCTGGAGCAATTTCGTCGGCGTCGAACTGGTCGACATCGCCGGCGGCCTCTCGGCGATCGGCGCGCTGGCCGTGTTCTGCCGCGTCTGGCAGCCGAAGGATCACTGGATGGACGCGTCAGTGGCCGCCGCCCCGGCGGGCCGGGACAGCCGCGCGCCCGCCAGGGACAACGTCGCGCGCGCCTGGGTCCCGTGGCTGTTCCTGAGCGTCGCCGTGATCGTCTGGGGTCTGGTGCCGGTGAAGGCGGCACTGAACCGCGGCCCCCTCGCGCCGGCGTGGGACGTGCCGCAGCTGCATCGCACGGTGTTCCGCGATTATCCGGTGGTGCCCGAACCGGTCGATCCCGCGCAGATCCAGGATCCGGCGTATCGCGCGCGGCACGCCGAAGCGGCGCGGTTCACGTTCAACTGGGCGTCCGCCACCGGCACCGCCATCCTCCTCGCCGCGATCGCCAGCGCGATCTACCTCCGGGTGTCGCTGGCGGAATTCCTCGCCGTCGGGATCGCGACGCTGCGCCGGATGCGCACGTCGCTCCTCACCATCATGCTGATGCTGTCGCTCGGTTTCGTCACGCGCTACAGCGGGACCGACGCGACGCTGGGGCTGGCCTTCACCAAGACCGGGTGGCTGTATCCGTTCTTCGCCACCATGCTCGGCTGGCTCGGCGTGGCGCTCACCGGATCCGACACGAGCTCGAACGTGCTGTTCGGCAGCCTGCAGAAGATCACCGCGCAGCAGCTCGGCTTCAATCCGATCCTCATCGTCACCGCCAACAGCACCGGCGGCGTGATGGGCAAGATGATCGACGCCCAGAGCATCGTCGTCGCCACGGCGTCGACCGGACAGGCGGGGCAGGAAGGACGAATCCTCCGCTTCGTCTTCTGGCACAGCGTCGCGCTCGTCACCGTGATGGGCGTGATCGTCATGCTGCAGGCCTACGTGTTCCCGTGGATGATTCCCTGAGATGCGGCGGCTGCACCTGCTGGAGCTCGAGGACCAGCCGTGGTTTCCCGCGATCGTTCGCGATCTGGCCACCGATTACCTGCAGTTCATCCAGGAGCGCTTCCGGCTGGATCGGGCGATGACGCCGCTGGTGCGCCGTGCGCTCGACGGGGGGCGCACGAGCGAGATCGTCGATCTGTGCTCGGGCGGGTCGGGACCGCTGCTCGGCGTCGTCACCGCTCTCGCCGCGAACGGGCGGAAGGTCCACGCCACGCTCACCGATCTCTACCCGAACCTCGCGGCGTTCGAGAAGATCGCGGCGGCGTCGGGCGGGCTGGTGTCGTACGAGCGCACCCCGGTCGACGCACGGCGCGTGCCGCCGCACCTCGGCGGCCTGCGCACGATGTTCAACGCCTTTCATCACCTGCGCCCCGCCGACGCCCGCGACGTGCTGCATGCCGCCGCCGCCGCGCGGCAGCCGATTGCGATCATGGAGATTTCGGAGCGTTCGCTGCGCTCCCTGCCCGTGCTGCTGTCGCCGATCTTCGTGCTGCTGGCGACCCCGTTCATGCGGCCGTTCACGTGGCCGCGGTTCTTCTGGACGTACATCCTCCCGCTCGTGCCCTTCACGGTGTTGTGGGACGGCGTCGTGTCGCAGTTGCGGGCCTACACCGTGGCCGAGCTTCAGGCATTGTGCGAGGGCTCGGCGCCGATGCGCTGGGAGGCGGGGCAGGTCCCGTTCGCAAAAGGCAACGGCAGGCTGACCTATCTGATAGGATTCGCGCCATGAAGAAGCTGATCGTCGCGGCAGCAGTCGTCATCCTCGCGAGCATCGGCGGCGCCACGCTGGCGTCCTCGCGCTCGGCGGGGGCCATGTCTTCGGCGGCGCAGAAGTGGCTCGACGCGCTCAGCGCCGAGCAGCGCGAGCGGGCCGCCTTCGCTTTCGATTCGGAGGAGCGCCTGCACTGGCACTTCGTCCCGAACGAGCAGTTCCCCCGCAAGGGGGTCAACTTCAAGGAGATGAGCGAGCCGCAGCGGGGGCTGGCGCACGCGCTGATCAAGACCGGGCTGAGCGCCCGCGGCTACCTGACCGCGACCGCGATCATGGCGCTCGAGAAAGTGCTGGTCGAGATCGAAGGACCGCAGCGGCGCTTCCCGCGCGACCACGAGATGTACTGGGTGACGGTGTTCGGCACCCCGGGCGACAAGCAGGCGTGGGGATGGCGGCTCGAGGGGCACCATCTGTCGGTCCGCTTCGACGTCGTCGGCGGCAGCATGACGGCCAGTTCGCCGGCGTTCTTCGGCTCGAACCCCGCCGAAGTGCGCCAGGGGCCGCAGAAAGGTCTGCGCGTCCTCGGCGACGAGGAGGACGCCGCGCGTGCGCTGCTCGATCAACTCGACGCGACTCAGCGCTCGACGGCGGTCGTCCAGCCGAACGCGCCGACCGACATCCTCACCATGGTGAAGCCGTCGGTCGACCCGCTGACGCCCGAGGGGCTGAAGATGTCGGCGATGAACAAGACGCAGCGCGAAGCGCTGACGAAGTTGATCGACGTCTACGTCGGCAAGATGGCGCCCGACGTCGCCGCCGAGCGGATGGCGCGGCTCAAGAAGGCCGGGCTCGACACCATCGCGTTCGCCTGGGCCGGCAGCACCGAACGCGGCCAGAAGCACTATTACCGCGTGCAGGGACCCACGTTCCTGATCGAGTACGACAACACGCAGAACGATGGCAACCACATTCATTCCGTGTGGCGCGACTTCAACGGCGACTTCGGCCGCGATCTGCTGCGCGAACACGTGAAAGCGCTGCCGCACTGAAAATCGCCGCCCTCTACGACATCCACGGCAACCTGCCTGCGCTCGAGGCGGTGCTCGAAGAGGTCCGCGGCACCGGCGTCGACCGGGTCGTCGTCGGCGGAGACGTGCTTCCCGGGCCGATGCCGGGGGAGTGCCTCGATCGGCTGCTGACGCTCGACATTCCGGTTCAGTGCATCCACGGCAACGGCGATCGTGAGGTGCTGGAGCGGATGCGCGGGCGGGAAAGCGACGCGGTTCCGGCCCAGTTCCGCGAACCGCTGCGGTGGACCGCGCAGGTGTTGTCGCCGCGGCACGCCGACAGTCTGGCGTCCTGGCCGTCCACGCTGCGCCTGAACGCCGACGGTATCGGCGACGTGCTGTTCTGCCACGCCACGCCGCGGAACGACACCGACATCTTCACCTCCGAGACGCCCGCTGAGCGGCTGAGGTTCCTGTTCGATCCGGCAGGCGCGCCGCTGGTCGTGTGCGGTCACACCCACATGCAATTCGATCGGACGATCGGCACGACGAGGGTGGTGAACGCCGGCAGCGTCGGCATGCCGTTCGGTGAGCCCGGCGCGTACTGGCTGCTGCTGGATCGCGGGGTGGAGCTGAAACGTACCACGTACGATCTGGCGCGCGCCGCGGAGCGCATCCGCGGCACGAGCTATCCCCAGGCGGAGCAGTTTGCCGCGGCAAACGTGCTGTCCACACCATCGGCCGCGGCGATCCTGGCGGCCTACTCGCGCGTCGAACTGGCGTGAATCACCCGCGCGTGGAAGATCGTCGGCACGTCGCAGCGCCACACCGGCAACAGCACTGAGGCGAGGAACCCTTCCAGCTCGTTGATCACGCCGAACCAGAGGCCGGCGCCGAGCAGCGGCGTCGGGCGGCCCGTGAGAAACGCCGTGGCCAGCGCCGCCACGAGGAGAAGACCGAGCGCCTTCGACGACCACATGTGATACGCCGCCAGGCGGCCGTATTTCGTCAGCTCGTAGGTGGATCGCGAGACGTGCACGACGATCAGGGCCACGAGCGGCAGCCACAATCCTTCGTAGGCGTGAGGCACCGCGACCCTGAGCGCGATGGCGGCGCCGACGAAGAAGATGGTATCGACGATGGTGTCGGCGTGGCGCAGCGCGTCCGTGGCCGTTCCGGTCCGGCGAGCCACCATCCCGTCGAGGACGTCGGAGATCACGGCGGCGACGACGATCGCCGCCAGCACCCCTCCGGAAAAGCGGAAGCACGCGAGCACGAACAGCGCCGGCGCGCAGGCAGCGCGAAAAGCGACCAGCAGTTGCGGCGCAGAGAGCATCCCGCAGGAAAGGCGTAAACCCCCCCGCGGGAGGCTCAGAACCGGTGACCGGTGACCGGTGACCGGTGACCAGTTACCAGTTACCAGTTACCAGTTACCAGTTACCAGTTACCAGTTACCGGTTACCAGTTACCGGCTACCGGCTACCGGCTACCGGCTACTGACTACTGGCTACTGGCTACCTGGCAACCGGCTACTGACTACTGCCTACTGGCTACCGGCAACCGGCAACCGGCTACCGGCTACTGGCTACCGGCTACCGGCCTACCGGCTACTGGCTACCGGCGGTAACAATATACTTGACTAACCGCCCTTAAGGGCGCAGCATGTCTAGCATATCGAGTTACTCGGAACAGAGAGATGAGTTTTGTTCCG